>JALZIL010000191.1 GCA_030860305.1 Actinomycetota bacterium | reverse complement strand
CGGGATGATGTCCGCGTCGCAGCCCAGGTAACCGGTCAGGCTCGGGGAGAGCACGGTCCCGTCGTTCAGCCGTCCAGCGCCGGTCCCGTTCTGCAGGGAGCTTGCCGGGATGGTGAGAATGATCCGGTGCTCGCAGGCCTCGGTCAGCACGTCGCCGGCCCGGTCCAGGACCGACGGCCCTGCCGTGGCCAGTAACGAACTCATACCCCGAGCCTAAACACCGGGTCTGACATTCTCAGGCGCTGAAAGTCGCTGCGGCAGAATTACTTTGAGAATCTTTGACCACTTCAGTCACACCGGTCCCAGGTGAAAGCCGTTGCGGCGCCGTGGAGGTCACCGCCACCTTGATGATGGCGGCGTTCCTCGAAGCAACCAGCCGGCGAACCCGTCCGGTCGCTCACGGCTGTACTGCGCTCTTGCCAGCAGCGCAGCAGCCAAGCATGACTGCTGGCCGATCAGTAGGCGCCGCTGACCACGTTCTGGAGAGGTTGGCCGGCCAGCAGTCGTTCGAGTTGGGCATTCACCACGGCCAGGGCCCGCTCCCCAGCCCTGGGCACGCTGCCCGCGATGTGCGGGGTCAACAAGAGATTGGGCGCTGACCACAGCGGATGGCCTTCAGGCAACGGCTCGGGATCGGTGACGTCCAGCGCGGCGTGCAGGCGCCGGTTGGTGAGTTCGGCGAGCAGCGCATCCGTATCGACGACCGGCCCGCGGGCAGCGTTGACCAGGAGTGCCCCATCCGGCATCGCGGCAAGGAACTCGGCGTCGACCAGACCACGAGTTTCCGGAGTCGTCGGGACCAGCAACACGACAATCTCATGGCGTGGCAACAGGTCGGGCAGCTCGCTGACTGTTGAGACGTCGTCCCGAGCCGTGCGGGCGACGTAACTCAGCTCGATGTCGAACCCCGCCAGTCGCCGGCCGACCGCCCGGCCGATGTCACCTGCGCCGATAATGAGGACGCGCCGGCCGGCCAACTCGTCGTTCCTCGGGCTGTCCCACTCGCCTCGGAGTTGGGCTGCGAGGAACCGCGGGAAGTGCCGGATCGAGGCGAGCATCGCGGCCACGATCCACTCCGCGGTCGCGCTGGTGTGGGCACCTCGAGCGTTGCAGAGAACGACGCCGTCCGGGACGTGCTCGACGAATCGCTCCGCGCCGGCGCTGAGTAGCTGGATCACCTCGAGCCGGGGCAGCTGGGCAAGGACGCCGGCGACATCCAGTGAGGCCAGGAACGGCGGCACCCACACTGTTGAGTTGCGCCCCTCGTCCGGGACCTCACCCGTTCCCGCATAGACGTGGCAACGCAGATCAGGATGTTCGGCCAGCCGCTGTGCCGCGCCATCGCTGGGAAGGAGCACCTCGAGCGTCACGATCCAGCAGCCTAAGTGGCCGCAATGCCGGGCCGCACTTCACACGCCTGCAACGGGTCATCTACCTAGGCTGCTGGGGTGACCCGTTCGAGCTGGCGCGCTCCCCGGACTGCTTTCAGGCCTCCGTCGCGGATCAGACGTGCCATAGCCATGAGCGGCCTCGGCCTCCTGGCGCTGGCCGGTTGTTCGGATGGTTACAGCCCAGCCGGGGCGTGGGTCGTCAAGCCCGAGGGACCGCCACCGGTAGTGGCGCCACCGCAGGATCCGAGCCCCAACCAGCTACCGCCGGGCGAACCCGGACCGGACGGTGAGGGCGGGGACTCCAACGTCGTCGCGACCGGGTTGTCACTGCCGACCGGACTCGTCCTCCTGACCGATGGCAGTGCCCTGGTCGGTGAACGCAACACCGGACGCATCCTGCAGGTCTTTCCCGACGCCTCGCCACCGGTGGAACTGATGGTGGTTCCTGGCCTGGACGTGACCGGAGATGGCGGGCTGCTCGGACTGGCGCTCTCACCGACGTACGACCAAGATCGCTTGCTCTATGCCTACGTCACCACCCCAGAAGACAACCGGGTAGTGAAGTTTCCGATCGGGGGTTCACCCAATCCGGTGTTCACCGGAATCCCCAGGGGCGCAACGCACAACGGCGGGGCGCTCATCTTCGGCGTCGACGGCGCGCTCTACGTCGGAACGGGTGACATCGGCGTCGCTGACCTGGCCGAGGACGAACAGAATCTGGCCGGAAAAGTGCTGCGGATGGACATCTTCGGCGAGCCGGCCGGGCCGGAGGCGATCTTCACCAGCGGCCACAGCAACGTCACCGGGCTGTGCCTGGGGCCGGACGGACAGTTGTTCGGGATCGATGTGATCGACGGGGCCCCCGACGAGGTGAACGTCCTGGTCGAGGACGAGGAGTACGGCTGGCCCCGCGCTGACTCGGGTGCGATCGATCCGATCCTGGAGATCGACCCCCCGGGTGACGGTCTCGGCGGCTGTGCGCTGGCCGGCGGTTCGATCGCACTGTCGGCGCTGGATGGTGAGCGCATCTACGTCAGTCAGCTGGACGCCCAGTACGCCGCATTGGGTGAACTTCAGGAATTTCTGGCGACTACGTACGGCCGATTGCGCACCCTGGTCTTCGATGCCGAGGGAGCGCTGTGGGTGACGACCAACAACCGGGACGGCGTCGGGACGCCGACCGGGGACGACGATCGAGTGTTGCGCATCCTGGCGCCGCCCATCGGCGGCGGCGGAGGCGGCAGCTCCTGACTTCTGTCGGCCGACGGTCAAGCCGCGTAGATCGAACCCAACCCAGCGCCGATCTCGTCATCGGCCCGGCGAGCTGCCGCCGCCCCCTCGACGGCACTGGTGCCCAACGTGCTGGTGTGGGCTTGTAGCGCAGTGAGCTGACCTACGACGTCGGCGCAGTAATCGAGAGCGCCGTTCACGACCGGCATCTCACTCCAACTGGCATCGCTCAGCAGCAACATCTCGGTCTGAAACCTCGTGCTGATATCGGTGTACCGCTCGGCCAAGGACTCCACCTCTCCGCCTGACCGTTCAGCCGACGTCGGGTCGACACCCACCCCGTCTGCACCCACGCTCGGCCCTTCCTCTTCGTCGTCGCTGGTGCAGACGGTAAGCCCGTCAGTGCCGGGGCTCGAACGGCCTGTGGATAACTCCCGCTGCCTGCGGTCCGTTCGTCCTAGCGTCTCGGGAACGGCGGTTCGAACAGGACGGCGGTTCGACAAGATGGCGTGTGAAACAGGACGGCGAGGATGACCACCGACTTCCATCCGACCGACACCGATGCCGATCCCGACGAGATCCGGCGTAGAGCAGAGAGACTTCAGTCGATCAGCGGCGTGCTGCTGGGTCACGGAGACGCTGTGCATTCGGTTCTGAGCCAGGTGGCGCTGTCCTTCTCTGAGGTCGTTTCCCCAGCGGTCGCGGCCCAGATCGGTGACAACGCGGTCGCTTTGGAGACCGCCGTCGAAGGCACCCAGTACGGGTACGCGGTCGGTCGTGCGTGGGCCGATGATGTCGACGCATTCATCGCTGCGAGGAATGACTTGCTCTACCGCTGGGAGCTCGCCGAGATCGACGACTTCGGCGTGCCTCCGACTCCGAATCTCTGGCCTCTCCCGGAAGCAGCAGAGGCCGAGCGGCTGCGCCTGGAGAATCGGGTGGCCGTAGCGGATGCTCGACGGCTTGCCCTGGACAGCTTCGTCGCCGAAGGCCACGTGCTCTGGGAGCAATTTCAGGACAGGGTGATCGAGAAGGCTCGGATGTTCCGCGAGGGCCCGACCGCGGAGAACCTCGTGCTCGTCGTGTCTCACCTCGGTTGGGGCGCCATGACCTTGTGGCCAGAGTTCGCACCGCCTCCGGTGTCGGCTACTGAGGGTGTCACGGCGGGGACGACAGTCATCGACGGGCTAGACGGTGCCGCCGGTCCGCAAGCCGTGACTCAAGCCCTCGCCGACGTTGCCGCCATCCTCAGACGCGCGCAGGCTGGGCAGGAACTCACTCCCGCCGAGATCGACTTCTTGGCCGCCTTCTATGAAACCGTCGGTGAACGGATCACCGAACTGCCGGGCTACCTTGCCGGCTCGTCGTTCACCTACCCGACCAGTGCGCCGACCTCCCGAACTGAGGACGACAGCCCTCCTTCGTACAGTGTTCACACCGTCGGTGGGCTGGACCCCTCAGTGGTCGCGGCGCTGACCGCAGCCTCAGCGAACGGCATGCTCGTTCTCTCGCGTAGTGGTCCGGGCGGCGGCGGGTACGCACGTCTGCCCACCTGGGTCCGGGACGCACTGGACGGCGATGAGATCGAGACCCAACCTCTCAGCCCCACAACCAGCCCGCCCATGATCGGCGTCGGTAGCGACATCGACCAACTGGGGCAGCTCGCAGAGCTTCTGGACTACTCAACCGTCGAGGCCGGCACCGGATTGAGCCACCGCCTGGCGATGACGACCCAGGACCTGATCCGCCTCAGCGCGGATGCCGGATACTTCTTTCTCGACGACACCGTCGAGATCCTGACTGCAGATGTCGACTTGATGGGGCGCACGTTCCTGCACGTCGTCGCCCGCAACGACGAAGCCACCTACGACCTGATACTTGGCGAAGACATGCCCGATAGCTACGCCCCGGAGACGTTCTTCGCCGACGTCTACGGGTTCGAGTGGTCCGACGACGGGGAGAGCGCCGGACAACTCACCGACTTCATCCATAGCTGGGCCACGGAAGGCAGCCCTGACCAGATCGCTCGCGCCGAGACAGCCATGCGAGCGATCGTCGAGATCGTCGCCAGTGACGCTGAATTCGCCGCTTTCATGGATGAGGTAGGAACATCCGGAGTGCCGGAGCAATCCTCGCTGGGCCAGGTCAATCCCGAGATCACCCAATCTCTGGCACGCAGTTTCGGCGCATTCGTCGATGAATTTGCCGCGGCGGAACCGTCGGAAGGCGACCAAGACACCGGGACCGGGGTGGACACCCTCGACTTTCTGACCCGAGTTCGCTTCACCACCTTGTTAGGTACCGATCCCGTCGCCGGTGCGGGCATGGCAGCTGCGATGCACGCCTACGAGGACGAGCAGTTGGCTGGCTACGCGGCCGATCCCGGCTCAGCATCTGAGGTCGCCGCCCAAACCGGTCGCTTGCGAGGAATCGTGGAGGCTGGGCTCACCAACGCTGGGATCGACATCACGAGCAACCGTCGCGATGCCGAAGAGCGCGCCGACACGATGCTTGCGGAGGGTCTGGGGGCGTTGGCCTCGACCATGCCGAACCCGGTTGCCAAGGGATTCGCACAACTCGTCGCTTCGGTGATCTCGGAGGTGTCAGCGGGAGGCAGCGCTGCAGGGCAGCCCGAATCCATCCTCGAAGCACCGCAGACGACCTCAGAGCAGACCTTCGCACAGACCAGTGCGGTGGCAGAAGCGATGCTGGCTACAGGCATGCTCGACCAGAGTGCGCTTCCTCCGACACTCACCATTTCAGGCGAAGGGACCATCGTCCTAGCACTGGGCACCCCCAATGACGAGTTGGATGGATTGTCCGCTGCGCTTGCCGGCGTGATCAATCCAGCACTCGCGCTCATCGACCCGACAGTGACACCACCACCCGATATAGCCCAACTCGTGATGTCAATTGCGCTCGAGGCGGCGCAGATCGACGAGAAATTGGGCGCCAATGACAGCGTCGAGTACCAGGAGAACATTCTCCTCGGCGGCTGAACTCGCGACTACAGTTCGACGCCGAGTCGTTGGGCGATCATGGCCTTCACCGTCGCGGCGTCGGCCTGGCCGCGGGTGGCCTTCATGACCGATCCCAACAGCACCCCTACGGCGGCGACCTTTCCGCTTTGGATCTTGGCGATGACTTCGGGGTTGTCCGCAATCGCTGCGTCCACGGCGGCATCCAGTGCCCCGCCGTCGCTGACCACGGCCAGGCCACGAGCGGCGACTACCTGCTCCGGGTCACCCTCCCCCGCCAGCACGCCATCCAGAACCTGCCGGGCCAGCCGGTCGTTGATCCTTCCGTCCGCGACCAAACGCGCCACCGACGCAACCTGGGCCGGCGTGACCGCCAAGTCGGCCAGCTCGACGTCCTCTGCGTTGGCTCGGCGGGTCAGCTCCCCGAGCCACCACTTGCGGGCATCGGCAGCCGAGGCACCGGCCGCGACCGTCTCGGCAAACAGTTGCAGTGCACCGGTGTTGACCAGCCAGGACATCTCGTCGTCGGACAGGCCCAGCTCGGCCTGCCGGCGACCCCGCTGGACCGAAGGGGCGTCGGGAAGCGCCGCCCGTAACTGCTCGACCCAGGCCGGGTCCGGTGCCACCGGGACAAGATCGGGCTCGGGGAAGTAGCGGTAGTCGGTCGCCTCTTCCTTGCTCCGGCCCGATGTGGTCGAGGAGGTGTCCTCGTGAAAATGTCGAGTTTCCTGAACGATCCGGCCACCGACATCAAGCACCTGGGACTGCCGGATCATCTCCGATCGAACGGCACGTTCCACCGACCGCAGTGAATTGACGTTCTTGGTCTCGGTCCGAGTACCCCAAGCGGCAGCGCCTTTGGGCGCCAGCGACGTATTGACGTCACAGCGCATCGAGCCCTGCTCCATCCGTACGTCGGAGACGTCGAGCCCGCGGAGCAGTTCGCGCAGTTCGGTGACGTATGCGCGCGCCACGGCTGGCGCCCGTCCGCCGGTCCCGGGGATCGGCTTGGTCACGATCTCCACCAACGGGATACCGGCCCGGTTGTAGTCGACCAGCGAGTGATCGGCCCCTTGGATCCGACCGGTGGCTCCTCCGACGTGCAGGCTCTTGCCGGTGTCCTCCTCGAGGTGGACCCGTTCGATCTCGACCCGGAACGGTTCGCCGTCGACCATGACGTCGAGGTAGCCGTCGGTGCACAACGGTTCGTCGTATTGACTGATCTGGAAGTCCTTGGGCATGTCCGGGTAGAAGTAGTTCTTGCGGGCGAAGCGGCACCACGAGGCAATCGTGCAGTTCAGCGCCAGCCCGATCCGGATCGTGGACTCGATGGACTTCACGTTGACGACCGGAAGCGCACCGGGCAGGCCGAGACAGACCGGACAGGTCTGGGTGTTGGGCTCGGCGCCGAACTCGGTCGGGCAACCGCAGAACATCTTGGAGACCGTGCCGAGCTCGACGTGGGTCTCCAAGCCGATCACCGGGTCATAGCGAGCAACGACGTCATCGACGGTGACCGCAGCGGTGTCCGTCACAGCACATCCAGGCGGATCCGGCTGGGCGTCTCCGCAGTGGAGCTCAGGCCCGGGGGTGCCTGACGAACAGATCCCAGAACCAATACCCGACCAATCCCGTGTACAGCGTGAACAGGACCCGGAAGAGCCAGTCGAGGTTCCACAGGAAGCCGGTGACCGACAGCAGCACGAGCATCAACGCAGCCCCGACCATCCGCTGAACGAGCATTTCCCGCGGGGTCGGGGGTTCGGGCTGGAATCGCAGCTGCGGCGCGGGGGTATCGGACGGGGCAGGGAGCGGAGGCAGCGGAGGCAGCGGCGGCAGGGTGCGGGCAGAGGGACGAACTGGAGCTGCGGCCTGGGTGCGCGGATCGAAGCCGGCCCATTGGGTGGTCATGCGTGTCCCTCCCCAACCATTCGTCAACCTGTGATGTGCCGATCACTCTACGTCCGATCCGGTGCGGTAGAGGAGCCGCGGGTGCTCAGGTAGCCGGCCAGCCCGGTCAGCGCTCCGACGACGGCGAAGCTCAGGAACACCGTCTGGTCGGTGGTCAGGAACAGCATCACCCCCAGCAGCGGGACAAAGGCGGCGAGCCCGTACGCGCTTCTCATGACGACGGCGGGGTTCATGGGTGATCAGTCACCTGACTGGCACCTCCTGTAGCAGGGGATGTCCGCGGCGAGAATCCAGCGCGGATTCGACGGCAGCGGCTACCCGGTAACAGCGATCGTCGGCCAAGGCGGGTGCCATGATCTGCAATCCGACCGGCAGGCCGTCGGACAGTCCGGAGGGCACCGAGATGGCCGGGGTGCCGGCCAGGCTGGCCGGCAGTGTGCACAGGTCCGCGGCGTACATCGCGAGCGGGTCATCCGTACGTGCGCCCAGCGGGAAGGCGACCGTGGGTGTGCTCGGCGAGACCAGCACGTCGGCGCTCTGGAAAGCCGCGGCGAAGTCTCGACTGATCAGCGTACGGACCTTCTGCGCCTGCCCGTAGTACGCCTCGTAATAGCCACTCGACAGGGCATACGTCCCGATCATTATGCGGCGCTTGACTTCTGCACCGAAGCCAGCCTGACGGGTCAGGGCCATAACCTCATCGAGGCCGCGCACGCCGTCATCACCCACGCGCAGGCCGTACCGCATGGCGTCGAAGCGAGCCAGGTTGGACGACGCCTCACTGGGCGCAATCAGGTAGTAGGCGGCCAGTGCGTACCCGAAGTGCGGACAGGACACCTCGACGATTTCCGCGCCCAGCCCGGCCAGCACGTCGATGGCCTCTGTCACGCTGGACAGGACTCCCGGCTCGTACCCGTCGGTGAACCCCTGACCGCCGAGTTCGCGGACGACACCGATCCGCAGGCCGCTCAGGTCGCCACCGGCACCTGCGCGCGCCGCGGCGACGACCGGCGGGACCGGCACCGGGATGGAGGTCGAGTCGGCCGGGTCGTGACCGCCGATCGCCTCGTGCAACAGCGCCGTGTCCAGGACCGTACGGCCGAGTGGCCCGGCCTGATCCAGACTGGAGGAGAACGCGATCAGGCCGTACCGGCTGACTCCGCCGTACGTTGGCTTGTGCCCGACCAGGCCGGTGACCGCGGCAGGCTGCCGGATCGATCCGCCGGTGTCCGTGCCGATCCCAAGCGGTGCCAGGCAGCCGGCCACCGCCGCGCTGGAACCGCCCGACGACCCGCCAGGGATGCGGTCGAGATCCCACGGGTTGTGCGAGGGGCCGAAACCGGAGTTCTCCGTGGACGACCCCATCGCGAACTCGTCCATGTTGGTCTTGCCGAGAATTACGATCCCGGCCGCTTTGATCCGCGTCGTGATGGTCGCGTCGTACGGCGGAATCCAGCCCGCCAGGATCCTGGACCCGCTGGTGGTCTCCAGTCCCTTGGTGACCACCACGTCCTTGAGGGCAAGCGGGACACCGGCCAGCGGCCCCAACGGCTTCCCTGCGGCGCGCCGGTCATCGACGGCCTGAGCAGCGGCGAGCGCACCGTCGGTGTCCACCTGCAAAAAAGTATGCAGCGCACCGTCTTCGGAGTCGATGCGGTCCAGGTGGGCCTGAGTCACCTCGACGGCACTGACCTCACCAGTGACGATCAGCGCTGCGATCTCCACCGCCGAAGCGGACGTTACCGATGCTGAGCTGCCGGTCATGCCGGCTCGTCCAGAATGCGGGGCACCCGGAAGCGCCCTCCCTCCGCAGCGGGTGCTGCGGCGAGGACGTCATCGGGATGCAGGGACGGCCCGAGCTCGTCCGGGCGGGTGATGTTGGTCAACGGGACAGCGTGGGTGGTCGGCGGGATGTCGTCGGCGGCGACGTCGGCGACATGCGCGACGGAGGCGAGGATGACGTCGAGCTGTCCGGCGAAGAGGTCGAGTTCCTGCTCGGTGACCGCCAACCGGGCAAGGTGGGCCAAGTGCGCGACGTCATCGCGGGAGATGGCGGTCATGCGGTGGCGGTCATGCAGGGCTGAGCTCCTCGAGCGCGGATGATTCGACGGACGGACGGCCCGGCACGAATGAGGTCCGTAGGACGGCCGGGTTCGACCCGAGTTTATCGAAGCGGCCGAACGCTGGCACCGTGGCATGCCGGGCGTGCGGGGCATCGGGCTGTAGCCCGAACGTAACGCCACGTCATCGCATCGTTCATCATTTGTCTGGCACTGTTGCCCTGCCATGTCCTATCTCTTGCGCGTCGTCGTACCGGATCGTCCAGGCATGTTGGGTGCCCTGGCGACGTCCCTGGGCGCCGCTGGCGCCGACATCGTCAGCATCGACGTCGTTCAGCGCGCGGGCGGGGAGGCGGTCGACGACATCGTCGTCGAGTTACCCCCCGAGCGGCTGCCAGACGGACTGATCACAGCTGCCCGGTCGGTCGAGGGCGTGTCGGTCGAGTCGCTCCGGCCGTTCTCCGGGACGCTGGACACCCATCGCGAGCTTGCCCTGGTGGAAGCGCTGGCCGGCTCCGGGTCTGGTGTGGCGCAGTTGCTGGCCGACGAACTGCCCCGGATCTTCCGAGCCAGCTGGGCGCTGCTGGTCGGCTGCCCGCCATCGTACGGGCGCGAATCGGCGGTCATCGCCGCCAGCGGTGCTGCTCCGGAGATCGTGGAGGAGGAGATGGCGTCCATGCCCTGGTGCCCCATGCCAGCACCGATGCTGTTCGACTCCGAAGCTGACGACGTCCCGACGATCTTCTCCTCGCTCGGCACGGAGATGATGGGAGCGCCGATGGGCGATCCTTGCCAGGTCGTGTTGGTCGGTCGCGCCGGCGGTCCGCCGTTCCTACGCTCGGAACTTCTACGCCTGGCCCATCTCGTCGGCATCGCGGCCACGGTAGCCACCGTCGAGGCCTGAACACGCCCGGCTCAAGCTGGGCTGGGGGTGGCGACCTCGGCAGCAGCGCGAGGACCCTGATCGAGTAGGACCTGGAAGCCGGCCTCGTCCAGCAACGGCACCTTCAGCGCGATCGCTCTCTCGTACTTCGAACCGCCCGGATTGTCGCCAGCCACGACGAAGTCGGTCTTCTTCGACACCGATCCGGTCACCTTGCCTCCCAAAGCGTGTACGGCCTCGGTCGCTGAGTCCCGGCTGTAGTTCTGCAGCGACCCGGTGACCACGACCGCCAGGCCGTCGAGCGGACGCGGTCCCTGTTCGGTGCGCTCCTCGGCCAGGCGCACGTCGGCCACCCGCCACTTCTCCACGACCCCGCGGTGCCAGTCGACACCGAACCACTCCACAACTGCTTGTGCGATGGTCGGTCCGACACCGTCAGCGGCTGCCAACTGCTCCTCCGAGGCGCCGGCGATGACATCGATCGACCCGAACTCGCGAGCCAGTGCCGCTGCTGCGGTCGGGCCGACGTGCCGGATTGACAGGGCGACCAGGACCCGCCACAGCGGACGGTCCTTGGCCGTTGCGAGGTTGGCCAGGAGTTTGCTCCCGTTCGCCGACAACGTGCCGTCCTTCTTGGTGAACAGCGGGCAACGGATCAGCTGGTCCTCGTCCAATCCGAAGATGTCGCCCTCGTCCTGGACCAGACCGGCGTCCAGTAATGCCACGGCGGCCTCGTAGCCGAGCACCTCGATGTCGAAGGCGCCGCGACCGGCGACGTGGAAAATTCGTTCCCGCAGTTGAGCTGGACACGACCTGGCGTTGGGGCATCGGATGTCGGCATCACCGGCCTTCTGTGGCGCCAGTGTCGTCCCGCATTCGGGGCAACGGCTCGGCATCTCGAAAGAGCGCTCCGAACCGTCCCGTAGCGCCACGACCGGCCCGAGGATCTCCGGGATCACGTCTCCGGCCTTACGAAGCACCACGGTGTCGCCGATCAGCACGCCCTTGCGCTGCACCTCTGCGGCGTTGTGCAGGGTGGCCATGCTGACCGTGGAGCCGGCCACCAGCACTGGCTCCATGACGCCGTACGGCGTGACCCGCCCGGTCCGCCCGACGTTGACCCGGATGTCGAGCAGCTTGGTGTTGACCTCCTCGGGCGGGTACTTGAACGCGATCGCCCACCGTGGCGCGCGACTGGTCGAACCCAGCCGCCGCTGCAGCGCGATCTCGTCGATCTTCACCACGACCCCGTCGATCTCGTGCTCGACGCTGTGCCGGTCCTGCCCGTAGCGCCGGATGTAGTCGTGGACCCCGGCCAGGTCGCGAAACGTCTCGTACCGGTCACTCGTGGGCAGTCCCCAGGACTTCAGCACCTCGTAGGACTCCGATTGCCGCGCGAACTCCACGCCCCGTCGCATCCCGACACCGTGCAGCAACAACCGCAACGGCCGGCCGGCGGTGACCTTGGGGTCCTTCTGCCGCAGCGAACCGGCAGCGGCATTTCGCGGGTTGGCGAACGGTGCCCTGCCGGCCGCGACCAAGCTCTCATTCAGCGTCCGGAACCCTTCTACCGGGAAGTAGACCTCCCCGCGGACCTCGATCAGTTCCGGGATGTCGCTGCCGGTCAGGGTGCTCGGCACGTTGTCCAGGGTCTTGACGTTGGCGGTGACGTCCTCCCCCGTACGGCCGTCCCCACGGGTCGCTGCCCGGACCAGCCGGCCGCTCTCGTAGACCAGGGCGATGGCGAGTCCGTCGATCTTCAGTTCGCAGAGATAGGTGGGGTCGGTCGCCCCTTCCCGCTCGGCGCGTGCGGCCCAGGAGGCGAGTTCGTCCTCGGTGAAAGCGTTGTCCAGGCTCTGCATCCGCTCCAGGTGCTCGACCGGCGTGAACAGCGTGGAATAGACCGCACCCACCTTCTGGGTCGGAGAGTCCGGGGTCACCAGGCCGGGGTGAGCGCTCTCGATCTGGCGCAACTCGGCCATCCGGGCGTCGTACTCGCCGTCACTGATCGTGGGTGAATCCGTCACGTGATAGCGGAACAGGTGCTCGTCCAACTCCCGCACGAGCTCAGCGTGCCCCGCCCGGATCTCAGCCGGAATCTCGTCGCCGCACGGGGTCACCGCGCCCTCGGGAGTAGCCACGGGCAAACGCTATCCGGCCGGTCGGACCTCGGCTCAGCACCCATTCCCGGACGTTATGCGCATAACGGCCCAGAATCGGGCTCATTCCCGGACGTTATGCGCATAACGGCCCAGGGATGGTCTCAGGTTCAGCCGGCGGCTAGTTCGCGGCCCGCTGCCTGCAGGTGCGTCATGCACGCAGCTGCGTAGGCCGGACTCGCACCGGCCAGCCCACAGGTCGGGGTCAGCGTGACGGCACCGGGCAGGTCCTCCGGATCGAACCCGAGCCGGCGCCACCAGGACCGCAGCTGATCGGCTGTCTCCAGGGGCGACGGCAAGGAAGAGTCCGTACCAGGTACAACCCCGAGCATCAGAGCCGTCCCCGCCTCGATGGCCACCCCCATCTCGTCCTGATCGAAAGTCAGGTTCAGGTCCAGACCCAGCGCTGTCAGTCCGGTCCGACGGAGCAGTTCGATCGGTGTGTTGTCCGCACAGCAGTGCACGATCGTCGGCGTTCCACCGGCGGCCGCCAGCACGGTTCGCAGGCCGGCCTCGACGACCGGCTCCTCGATCGCGTCGAGCTGACCGAAGCCACTGGCCGTCTGCACCCCACCGCGAAGCACAGCGGGCAGGCTCGGCTCGTCCAGCTGCACGACCAGGTCGGCGTGCGGCATCGCGCGCAGGACCTCAGCCAGGTGCGCGGCCAGACCAGCGGCCAATGACTGGGCGATGTCCCTCGTCGCCCCCGAGTCGGCGACCGCCTTGTCCCCTCGGTGTAGTTCCACGCCGGCCGCGAGAGTCCATGGCCCGGCGAGCTGGAGCTTGAACCAGCCGCGGTAGTCGCCGGCCTCTTGCGCGAGGGCGTCCAGATCGCGCGCCCACAGATCTCGCGTGCGGCCGAGATCCATGCCGGACCGAGGTACGAACCGCCAGCCGCTGGGCTGCAGGTCTACCGGCAGATCGAGCAGCAGGCCGGCACCCCGGCCGATCAGGTCCGCACCCGGCCCGCGCTCGGGGAGTTCGGGTAGATGTGGACCGTCCGGCAGCGCGTCGAGCACCCGCCGAACGGCGACGACCGGATCAGTACCCGGAAGGGATCCGATCCCCGTCGCCGGCGGCCAAACCGACCGTGGTGGGCTGGCCGTCACGTGGGCGACGTGTCGGTCAGCACCCGATCGGCTGTCTCGATTCGTGCCGCGCCGAGAACGACGTCTGCATCAGATCCGCCGTAGAACACCGCGGTCTGGCCGGCGGCGATCCCACGCTGTCCACGATGCAGCGCAATCTCGGTGCGGTGCTCGTATGGCGTGACCGTGGCTGGGCTGGTCATCCCGTGGGCACGAAGTTGCACGATGCAGTCGAGCGGTTCCCCCACCGCTACATCGGTGTGCCAGACGGGCGCTCCGGTACGGATGAGTCCGATCTCGAGGGCCTCGCCGGGTCCTACCCGGACTGTGTTGTCGGCGACCGACACTGACAGTACGTAGCGCGGCTTCCCGTCGGCCGCCGGCACTCCCAGGCTCAGCCCGCGGCGCTGCCCGACTGTGAAGCCGTGGGCTCCGTGGTGCTGGCCGACCACGTGCCCGGTCTGGTCGTCGATCACGTCACCGATTCGGGCGCCCAGGTGCTTGCCGAGGAAACCCCTGGTGTCGCCGTCGGCGATGAAGCAGATGTCGTGGGAGTCCGGTTTGTCGGCTACCAATAGTCCGCGACGGGCCGCCTCCTGCCGGACCTGCTCCTTGGTCATCTCCCCGAGCGGGAACACGGCCAGTCCCAGCTGGCGCTCGGT
Source organism: Actinomycetota bacterium (assembly GCA_030860305.1). The sequence goes on along the minus strand of JALZIL010000191.1, from coordinate 5,152 downwards.
GAGGGTGGCCAGGACGTAGGACTGGTCCTTGCGCACGTCGACCGACCGGCGCAGGACACCGGCGTCGAGGCGGGCGTGGTGGCCGGTGACGACGGCGTCGAAGCCCAGCGCCAGCGCCCGGTCGAGGACCGCCGCGAACTTGATCCGCTCGTTGCAACGTAGGCAGGGATTCGGCGTACGGCCGGCGGCGTACTCGGCTACGAAGTCGTCCACCACGTCAGCCCGGAATCGGTCGGCGAGGTTCCAAACGTAGAACGGGATGTCGAGGACGTCGGCAACGCGGCGGGCGTCGTTGGCGTCCGCCACGGTGCAGCAGCCCCGCGATCCGGTGCGCGAAGCATCCGGCGTGCTGGCCAGCGCAAGATGGATCCCGGTGACCGCGTGCCCGGCCTCGACCATGAGAGCGGCCGCAACAGCGGAGTCGACGCCACCGCTCATGGCGGCGATCACGTTCATGCCAGCTGCCTCAATCCGAGCGCGATCAGCGACGGGCGCCGGACAGGCCGGCCCGCCGCGCCCGCTCGACGACGGCCGGGATGACCTCGAGGAGGTGATCCACGTCGGCCTCGGTCGAGGTGTGACCGAGGGAGAAGCGTAGAGAGCCGCGCGCCCGTTCGACCTCTGCGCCCATTGCGAGAAGGACGTGGCTCGGCTGTGAAACTCCTGCGCTGCAAGCGGATCCGGTTGAACACTCGATCCCTCGTGCGTCCAGGAGCATCAACAGCGCATCTCCCTCGCAGCCGGGGAAAGACAGATGCGCGTTGCCGGGCAGCCGCCCCGGACCGCCGGCCACGACCGAGTCCACTGGGGATCCATTGAGCACAGCATCCGGGATCTCGGCCTGGACCCCGTCGACCAGCCGATCCCTGAGGGCGGCGATGCGTGCCGCGCGTTCGGTTCGGCCGACCACGGCCTCCTGCACTCCGACGGCTAGCCCGCGTACAGCCGGAGTGTCCAGGGTTCCCGACCGTACGTCGCGCTCCTGGCCACCTCCGTGGGACAGGGGCGTCGCACTGACGTCGGTACTGAGCATGAGAACGCCTGCCCCGTACGGGCCGCCGAGCTTGTGGCCGGTCATGGTGAGGGCATCCACACCGCTGGCCGTGACGTCGAGCGGCAGGATGCCGACTGCCTGGACGGCGTCGGTGTGCAACGGGATGCCGAACGGAGCGCACACCTGCGCCAGCGCGGTGATGTCGTTCACCGTTCCGACCTCGTTGTTGGCCCACATGATGCTCACCAGCGCGACGTCGTCAGGGTCCTCCTCGATGCAGGCCAGCAGCCCATCGACGGAGACCCTGCCGTGTGAGTCGGTGGGCAACCAGCAAACCTGGGCGCCTTCGTGCTTGTGCAGCCATTCGACGGCATCGAGAACGGCGTGGTGCTCGGTGGGGCTGATGATCAATCGCCGACGGCTGTCGGACTCCCGCCGCGACCAGAAGATTCCCTTGACGGCGAGGTTGTCGCTCTCCGTACCGCCGGAGGTGAAGATCAGCTCGGAGGGCCTTGCTCCCAAGGCGGCGGCGATCGCCTCCCGCGACTCCTCCACCACGCGCCGCGCGGCCCGTCCGGAGGCATGCAGCGAAGATGCATTGCCGACGGCGCCGAGCTGCTGCGCCATCGCCTCCGCTGCACCTGGCAGCATCGGCGTCGTCGCGGCATGGTCGAGATAGGTCATGTCGCTGAGAAGCCTAACCGCCGACCGACAGATACCGCCCGCGATGAGGCGGCGCCCATTTCCCGGCCAGCGCTGCGGGCTCGTTCCGTACGGGGGCTGCGGTACGAAAAGAATCCGGGCGCGCTTCGCGACACTCCGGGCCAGCGCTGCGGGCTCGTTCCGTACCGGGGCGGCGGTCCGGAAAAGAATCCGGGCGCGCTTCGCGCGCACTCAGGCCTTGCGCTTGGTGATCTCCTCGGTCAGCGCCGGAACGATCTGGAAGAGATCGCCCACGACGCCGAAGTCAGCGAGTTCGAAGATCGGTGCCTCGTTGTCCTTGTTGATCGCCACGATCGTCTTCGAGGTCTGCATGCCGGCCCGGTGCTGGATCGCACCGGAGATCCCGACGGCGAGGTACAGCTGCGGTGACACCGTCTTTCCGGTCTGCCCGACCTGGTACTGGTGCGGATAGAACCCGGAGTCGGTCGCCGCACGCGATGCCCCGACCGCGCCACCGAGGGAGTCGGCCAGCCCTTCGATCAGCGCAAAATTCTCGGCACTGCCGACCCCGCGACCGCCGGAGACGATGACCGACGCCTCGGTCAGCTCCGGACGTCCGCCGCCGGACTCGACGGTCCGATCGAGGACCGTCACTTTCTTGGCGTCGTCACTGATCGCAACGTCCACGGCGATCACTTCACCGGCGCCCTGAGCTGGCTGGGGAGCCACCGAGTTGGGACGGACGGTGTAGATCGGAGTCCCCTTGGCCACCCTGGACTTCACGATCACCGCACCGGCGAAGACCACCTGGGTGGCTGTGCCGTCCGCGTCGACCTCGGAGATGTCGTTGAGCAGCCCGCTGCCGATCTTCAGAGCCAACCGCCCGGCGACTTCCTGGCCCTCCTGGGTGCTCGGCAGGAGCACGGCGGCGGCCGCGCTGTCGGCGACGAGTTGAGCGAGGACCTCGGCTTTGGGTGCGACGAGGTGGTTGTCGATGTCGTCGGACTCCGCGACGTAGATCTTGGCGGCGCCGTACTCTGCCAGCCGGTCCTTGACCGCGGCAGCCGTACCGGTCGCACCGGCGACGACCGCCGAGGGCTCGCCCAACACCCGAGCGGCGGTCAGCATCTCGAGGGTGACCTTCTTGAGGCCGATGTTGTCGCCGTCGGCCACGGCTTCGACCAGAACCAGCACTTCAGACATCTGCGCTACTCCCCGCCCTCAGACGAACTTCTTCGAGGCGAGGAAGTCGGCGAGCTTGGTCGCGCCGTCTCCCTCGTCCTTGACCTGCTGGCCCGCGCCCTTGGGCGGCCGGCTGGCGAACTCCAGGACGGTGCTGGTCGCCGCGGCCAGGCCGACCTCCGATTCGTCCACGCCGAGGTCGGTAAGGCTCAGTGTCGTGACCGGCTTGCTCTTGGCCGCCATGATTCCCTTGAAGGAGGGGTACCGGGGCTCGTTCATGGTGTCCCAGGTGCTGACGATGGCCGGCGTCTCACCCTCGATGGTCCAGTACCCTCCGTCGGTCTGCCGCTCCACGGTCAGCTTGGAGCCGTCCACCGTGAGCTTGCGGGCTCCCGACAGGTGCGCCACCCCGAGTCGTTCGGCCAGCAATGCCGGCATCATCGTCAGTCCGCCATCGGTGGATTGCGCACCGGAGAGCACCAGATCCCACTCGACGGTGCCCAGTGCCTTGGCCAGCACCGCGCTGGTAGCGATCACGCAGGAGCCGTGCAGGGCAGGGTCGGTCACGTGAATCGCCTTGTCCGCGCCCATCGAGAGGGCCTTGCGGATCGTGTCGGTCGCCGATTCGGGACCCATGGTCAGGATTGTCACCTCGCCGCCATGCGCCTCCTTGACCTTGAGCGCCTCCTCGATGGCGTACTCGTCCATCTCGTTGATGACGTTGTCGGCCGAGGCGCGGGCCACGGTGTTGTCACTGGAATCGAGCGTGCGCTCACTTCCTGAGTCAGGTACCTGCTTCACCAGGACGACGATGTTCATCCCCTACGAGCTCCCTGTCCGCTTGTTCGCATTGACTAACTGACATGTCTGTGTCGCGGTTCAGCAGTCTGGCAGGCTCGCCCGCGCCGCATCCTGCGCTCGATGTTACCGACGAGTAGCGCTGGGATTGAGCGACGAGGGGGTGAGTCTGGTCACCGGAGCGGCTTCCGACGGGATCGGAACCTGTTGCCTCGTCCTGCATACCCACCTTCCGTGGGTCGCCCATGCTGGGGCGTGGCCGGTCGGCGAGGAGTGGCTGCATCAGGCATTCACCGCTTCCTGGCGCAGGGTGATCGCGGTATGTGAGCGGCTGGCCGCCGAAGGACATCGCAACCTCCTGACCCTCGGCATCACGCCGACGGTCGCCGCGATGCTCGACGACTCGTACTGCTTGGCCGAGATCCACCGGTGGGCCGGTAACTGGGCATTGCGCGCTGAGGAACTCACCGCCAACAACGACCGGCAACTGAGCGGACTCGGCAGATTCGAGTACGGCGCAGCAGTGGAGTGTCTGGCCGACGTCGAAGCCCGCTGGCTGCGCGGTGCTTCCCCGATCCTTCGACGGCTGGCCGACGACGGCATCGTGGAACTACTCGGTGGCCCGGTGGCGCACCCCTTCCTGCCCCTGCTCGATGATCGGCTGGTCGCGCATTGCCTGTCTACCGGCGCGGACGACGCCGGGATCCGCTGGGGTTTTCGGCCTCCGGGTATCTGGGCGCCGGAGTGCGGGTACCGACCAGGGCTCGAGGAGACCTACGCCTCCGAGGGCGTGCGTCGGCTGCTGGTCGACGGCCCCGCGCTGCATGGGCGTACGGCGCAGGCGCACCCCATCGGCGACTCGGACGTCCTGGCCTTTGGTCGCGACCTGGAGGTGACCTATCGAGTGTGGTCGCCGAAGTCCGGATATCCGGGCAATGCCGCCTACCGCGACTTCCACACTTTCGACCACGCTTCGGGCTTCCGGCCAGCACGGGTGACCAGTCGACGGACGGCGCCGCAGGACAAGGCCCCCTGGGATCCGGTTGCCGCGCAGGCGATGGCTCGACGGGATGCGGGTGATTTCGTCGGCGTCGTACGCCGACGGCTGCTCGATCTGGCTGCCGCGACAGGGCGAAGAGCCATGACTGTGGCCGCCTACGACACCGAACTGTTCGGTCACTGGTGGTACGAGGGACCGGTCTGGCTGGAGGAAGTCCTCCGCCTGCTTCCGCTGGCCGGCGTAAAGGTCAGCACCCTGCAGGCTGCACAGGAAGCCGGCCATGTCGGCGCCCCGGTCGAGATCGCGGCCTCGTCCTGGGGAAGCGGCAAGGACTGGCGGGTCTGGGCCGGCCCGCAGGTGGCTGGCATCGTCGAAGCGGGTGAGTCCTTGGGCAAGCAGCTACTATCCACAGTGGACTCTCACCGATCACTGGTACGGAATCCTGCGCTCGACCAGCTGTGCCGTGAGGCCTATCTGGCGCTGGCCAGTGACTGGACCTTCATGGTCAGCAAGAA
>JALZIL010000183.1 GCA_030860305.1 Actinomycetota bacterium | reverse complement strand
ACTGCTGGATGACCGCGAGTAGTGTCTTTTGAGCGCCGTTCTTGAGGTCGCGCTCGGGCATTGCCGTGAGCGCGGTCGCTGGTCTCCACGATGTGCTTCTGTGAGCAATGCAGGTCTTCAAGTTGAGCGAGCAGGGCGGCTCGGAGTCGTTCGTTGTCCATGACAAGTTCGTTAGTTGCTCACATGAGAAGTCGGGCTCCGGCCGATTTCGATGCCGGTCACTGCGGTCGGCGGCCAGTATTCGCTTCCGGTCGAGGCGTCGGTCATGCTGGGGAAGGACGGGTGGGACCGGAACGGCACGACCCTTAGCCGGCTTCGCCGGCGGTGCGTTCCGCGGGACTCAGTCGAGGTGGCTCAACCCTCGATCGGTGCCGGGTCGACCGCCTACCCGGATGTCATCGAGAAGCCGCTGAGCCCGTGAAGGCCGACTGCTCGCGGATGGTCATCGGATGGGCCGACAGGGCTGTCGCGACCAGCTTGGTCTGCTCGCGGGTCACACCAACGGCTGCCAAAGATCTGGGGGCAATTGAGGCGACGGGCGAGGCCGCACAAAGCGCTCGCGCAGCTGGAGGCGGCGCTGAGGCCCGTGCCACGGCTCTAGGGGGTCCTTGACGGCCTCCCGGTTGAAATGTATGCCAACAAGCGTTGTCAAATTGGCTTGGGCTCTCTACAGTGATAGTCAACGCTTGTTGGCAAGCTGATCGAGTCGTTGGTCGGAGACGTCGACGGTCACCAGACGAGAGGAACTGGCGTGTCCACCGTGGAGCAAGCAGCGCAAGCGATCGAGGTGTCGGGGAGAGCGAAGCAAGAAAGGCTGTCCGCATACGGGGTTGGCGTCGTGGTCGTCGGCTTCAGCGCCTGGGTGCTTACCACCCTGCCCATCCAGGCCGCTGCCATCTTGACCGTTGCGTCGGTCCTGGCCTTCCTGGGCTGGGTTTTCACCACCTACGCGTATCCGGTCAGATCCCGTAAGGCGATCGCTACCTACCTCGCTGCCGTCTCCTTCCAGCTGATCCACATGGCCGAGGAGTACACCGGGGGTTTCCCGCACGAAATCGTGGATCTGTTCGACTCGCCTCGGGACTGGACCGAGCAGTCCTTCCTCCTGACGTTCGTCTTCGGGTTCGGCTCGCTGTGGTGCCTCGCCGGGGCCGGCGCGCTGTATCAGATCCGAGTCGCCAACTTCATGCTGTGGTTCTACGCGCTAGGTGCCGGATTGATCAACGCCATCTCGCACTTCATCTTCCCGATCATCAAGGGCGGCTACTTCCCCGGCCTGTACACGGCCGCGGGACACCTGGTCCTGAGCGGGTTGCTGATCACCGTCCTCATCCAGGAATCCCGTCGACTCAAGTCAGAAGCCAAGGAGATCTCATGACCAGCCGCAACGACCCAGCAGTTTCGCGTCAGGACGACAAGCACCAGCCGGGCGACTGGACCCGCGTCAAGCTGATGAAACCGTCGACCGGGGGCTTCGTGCACGTGGGCGCGAGCTCGGGACGGTGGCGTGTCCCGATTGCATTACCGCGGGCCCGTCGCCGGGCGATCCTCGCCCAGATGCACGTTGCCGCCCGGGCTCTGCGCGACGATCCACGAGTCGTACGGGCTGATGTCTTCAGGGCCTTCTTGCGGCCACCGGGTCAGCCGTCCGACGCCGCCGGCCAGGACGTGCCCGACGCCGACTTCGATGCGGTCCTGCTCGTCGAGGCGGCAACGGTTGACGCCGCAGCAGAACTCCCTGACGACAGCGTCCTAACGGGGCTGCTGGCAAAGTTGCGAAAGACCGCTGCGGGCACTCTTATTTTCGCCGGTTCCAACGCTCGCCGTATTGCGCCTGTCGACCATGACCGGCAGGGCGTATTCCTGTTCAACTACTTCTCCGCCGAAACAGTCGAGACCAACCTCTACGCCTGGCAGTACACCGCGGGCTGGTTCCAGGACCAGACCGGACTGAGCAACTCAACGGTCATCCAGCCCAGCGACGCTGATGCGGTTCCCTACCGGTTGGTCAACCACTGCCGCTGGGACCACCTGCGCGATGTCCTGCCCGCGCTTGTCTTCAAACGCAGCTTCCGCAACTTCGTGCTTCGCGTTTTCCACGACAACGGCGTCATTCCGCGGCCAATCCTTTACCGTCTGGACCGGCCTGGTTGAGCTGCACTGCCAGAGCGTGCCGCACAGGTGTACCGACCACGGGCATTGGTGAGGCGGATGTGCTGGACGTGAGGAAGGCCTCCGAGTTAGGTGTGAGCTGCCTGACGGCTCACATCCCGACCTCGGAAGTCGTTATGTCCCACGGTAATGCCTCGCTGAGTCCACCGGGCGGCTGCGCCTGGCTCGTTGTGTCGTCGCTGCCTGTACAAAGGTCTCGCTCTGTCCGCACGCCAGGATCGAAGCGGTGGACTACGCGGCCGCGGCCGCCACCTAGTGTGACGCACGGCACAAGCCGGACTGTCACGACACCAGTGGCCCGCTCGTCCTTGTCTCGACGTAGCCGGTCGTCGGCTGCCGAAGGAATGGAGTGTGCGATGCGCGTTCTCGTAACGGGAGGAACTGGGGTCATCGGGCGGCAACTCACGCCGTTGCTCGCCTCAGTCGGTCATGAGGTGATCGCGCTAACTAGGTCCGGGGCATCCGCCCCTTTGGTGCAGGCGCTCGGCGGACGGGCTGTCATCGGCGACCTTCTCGACCGGGTACAGGTGGCCCGGGCGCTGCGTACGGCTCAGCCGGAGGCGATCGTGCACATGGCCACGGCTATCCCAGCCGTCATCAACCCGCGCCGCCTCTCGGCGCAGTTCGCAACCACGAACCTGTTGCGCTCCGACGGCACTCGCTACCTCCTTGAGGCCGCGACGGATCTGGGCGTGCAGCGATTCATCGCACAGGGACTCGCGTATGCCTACGACCCCGCGGGCGACGGCCCCGCCGCGGAGCGCGAGCATTTCTGGCGGGACCCGCCGAAGCAGTTCGCGCCCGTGCTGACTGCCTTGCGAGAGCTGGAACAGCGCACGGTCGACGCCGGTGGGGTCGTCCTGCGGTTGGGGCATCTGTACGGACCGGGTTCCATCTACTCCGCGGGCGGATCCTTCGCGGAGCAGGTCAGAGCGGGGAAAGTTCCGCTGATCGGTGGTGGGACGGCGGTGTTCTCGTTCACCCACGCCCACGACGCTGCAACGGCGGTCGTCGCCGCCCTTGACCGCAACATCGCGGGCCCGTTGAACGTCGTGGACGACGAGCCGGCGCCGATGAGCGTATGGCTGCCGCAATACTCAAAGGCCCTCGCAGCACGTCCGCCGAAGACTGCACCGGCCGCGGTGGCGAGGCTCGCCGTCGGTGGCTGGGGTGTCGCCTTCATGACTCAGTTGCGCGGGGCCGACAACGCTCTGGCCAAGGCCGTGCTCGACTGGAAGCCCCGCTTTGCGTCCTGGAGGACCGGACTGGCGGAGGAGCTCGCACAGTCCGCGACAACCGAACAGCGGGGATGACGGCATGGCGATAGGCCCCGGTAGATCCACGTTCGAGGAGCACCGGGCGGTGCTCCTCGGCCTGGCCTACCGGCTCCTCGGCAGCATGCACGACGCCGAGGACGTGGTTCAGGACGCCTGGTTGCGTTGGGCTGCGGAGGATCGAAGCGCGGTCCGCGACCCGAGAGCATTTCTGGTCACAGTCGTCACTCGCCTCGCGCTCGACCAGCTCAAGGCGGCGCGGACCACCCGTGAGTCCTATGTCGGCCCTTGGTTGCCTGAGCCGGTGGATACCGCACGGCTCGGTCCGCTGGACACCGCTGAACTGCGCGACACGGTCTCCTTCGCGACCCTGTACGCGCTGGAACGCCTGACTCCACCGGAGCGGGCGGTGTTCGTCCTCCGCGAGGCCTTCGAGCTGCCTTACCTGGACATAGCTCAGGTGCTCGGCTTGACGACCGTCCACTGCCGGCAACTGTTGATGCGCGCTCGACATCGAATCGCCGGGGGGCGAGCTGGTGCGAGGGTGACTCCCGAGGAGCACGTCCGCCTCTTGACCGGGTTCCTCGCGGCCGCCGAGAGGGGGGACCTCTCCGGCCTGCTTGAACTGCTTGCCGACGATGTCGTCGCATGGAACGACGGCGGGGGGCGGGTGCGCGCCGCTCTGCGACCGATCGTCGGGAGACAGAAAGTTGCAGCATTTGTCGTCGGGCTCGTGCGTCGATTCGGCGGCGCCGCGGCGCAATTGCTGGACGTCAACGGGCAGCCGGCCCTGCGCACTCAGATCGCCGGCGAGGAGCAACTGGTCGCGGTCGAGATCAGGGCCGGGCGCATTCGGGCCATCTACGCCGTCCTCAACCCTGACAAGCTGCGACTGCTGGGTGCATCGTCGCTACGTTTAGCACAGGAAGAGGGACGGCCCAAAGCGGAGGGGTGGTAAGGCGTCTTCCCAGCGCCGACCGATCGGTCAGGACTTGCTCGCTCTGACGCCTGCCCTCTAATCTCATCGCTGCGCTGGCTGCACTGACGCTTGCGTCTCAGTTCTCATCGTCACGTTGACCGTCGTCGACACGAATCCCAGTGCACGCCCGCCGAGCAACATGTCCTACTCAATGGTGTCGTGCCCTCGGCGTGCCCTTAGCAGGGGCACGAAAGGGTGAAGAGCGGTACTCGACGGGCACCACCGGTAAGGTCGCGAAATAGGCGTTTCCGCTGGTAGACGGGCAGATACGCGTGATGGAGGGCTCGCCTAGTGGCCGATGGCGGCGGTCTTGAAAACCGCTGCCCCGACCTGCATCTTGCATGCCGCAGTCAGTTCCGGCACCTGCGGCCAGACCACCCGAACAGGCGCGCCGCAATGACGAGATAGGGAAGTCTGAGCTCTTGCGGACTCACCGCGGACTAACACCACTCGGTTCGTGATGAGGTGATGCAGATGAACGGCCTAACCCCTTGGGGCACAACAGATTTACTTGGTACGCCGCCGGGGACTCGAACCCCGAACCCGCTGATTAAGAGTCAGCTGCTCTGCCAGTTGAGCTAGCGGCGCGTGCGTGTGCTCCCGCACGCCGCGAAGAGCCACGATATCAGCGCAGCGCGCCCGTCATCCGGCGCGGCCACTCGGCGACGTCGTACCCGCGGGCTAGCGTGGAGGCTGACTGCGATCCGTCCGTGATCGGCAGAGAAGTGGATCGAGGGCCGTGAAACCGGGGACGTACGCACTGATGGTTCTGGGGCGAGTGCTGATCCTCGGTCTCGTTCTCGTGTTGACCGGATGCACTGGCGAAGGTGGGTTCGCTGGCCAGCAAGACGGCCGGACCAGCGCGGCTCCTCGCCCGGCACTGCTCCAGGTACTGCCGGCGGACGGCCAAGTCGACATCTCACCGGCCAGCGCGATTCTGGTCTCGCTGTCCTACGGCGAACTCGACAGCGTCACCGTCGAGAACGCGGCCGGCGTACCCGTCGCCGGAGCGATGGCCTCGCCGGACGGCTCCCGCTCACCGCTCTGGCAGCCGAGCGAGCCGTTGACCTACGGCGAGAGCTACACGATCACGGCGCAGGCCACCGGCGAGGACGGCAAGCAGGTGAGTTCCACCTCGACCTTCAGCACGGTGACACCCACCGTGCAGGTCTTTCCCTCGATCGGCCCGCTCGACGGCACCACGGTGGGCGTCGGCATGCCGATCAGGGTCTACTTCGACCAGCCGGTCTCCGACAAGGCCGCCGCCGAACGGAACCTGGTCGTGAGTACGTCGACAGAGGTCGTCGGTGGCTGGAACTGGTTCTCCGACACCGAGGTCCACTGGCGCCCGCAGGTCTACTGGCCGGCCAACACCGAGGTACGCCTGGAAGCGAACCTCTATGGGGTCAGCCTCGGAGCCGGTGCCTGGGGTCAACTCGACCGCAGCATCGCCTTCACGATCGGCGCCTCGCATGTCTCGGTGGCTGACGCCGCCACGTACACATTGCAGGTCTACTCGGACGGGGCACTCGTCCAGACCTTCCCGGTCAGCATGGGCAGCCCTGAGTTCCAGACCCGCAGCGGGCCGCACGTGGTCATCGACCAGGAGCGCAACAAGATCATGGACTCGACGACCTACGGGCTGGCATTGGATGCCGGGGGGTATCTGACGGCGGTCGAGTACGCGACCCGGATCTCCAACAACGGCGAGTTCGTCCACGCTGCCCCATGGTCGGTGGCGCAACAGGGCGTCAGCAACGTCTCCCATGGATGCATCAACCTGGCGCCCGAACGTGCCGCGTGGTTCTTCGAGTTCTCCCTGATCGGCGATGTGGTCGAGGTCGTCAACGCCGGCCCGATGCTGAGCGCGGTGGACGGCGACATCTACGACTGGGCCATTCCATGGGAGACGTGGCTTCAGGGCAGCGCCTTGGCCTAGCGTCGCCAGCCCGTCGACACGCCCGGGAAAGTGCAGTGGGGTGAGTGACGGGACTTGAACCCGCGGCCACCTGGACCACAACCAGGTGCTCTACCAGCTGAGCTACACCCACCATGGCTCTCCGGAAGGCCGGAGGAGCAGGTCCAGACGATACCCGAGGCTCACAGCAAGCTGGCGGCAATCTGTTGCACCTGGTCGGTCGTCGGTCCCGGTGGGGGCACGAACAGGGTCTGCCGGTAGTAGGCCAACTCCCGGATGGACTCCCGGATGTCGGCCAGCGCGCGATGTGCCAACCCCTTGGCCGGTTGGCCGAAGTACACGCGCGGATACCAGCGGCGGGCCAACTCCTTGACCGAGGAGACGTCGATCATCCGGTAGTGCAGGAACGCGTCGAGTTCGGGCATGTCCCGGGTGATGAAGCCCCGGTCGGTGCCGATCGAGTTGCCGCACAGCGGCGCCATTCTCGGCTGCGGAGCGAAGGCCCGGATGTAGTCGAGCACCTGCGCCTGCGCCTGCTCGATGGTCACGGTCGAGGCGCGCACTTCATCAGTCAGGCCGGAACTGGCGTGCATCTCGGCGACTACCGGCAGCATGCCGTCGAGGAGGTCGTCCGATGCGTGGATGACGAGATCGACACCGTCGCCGAGGACGTTCAGATCGCCATCGGTGACCAGCGCCGCAATCTCGATCATGACATCCTTGGTCAGATCCAGACCGGTCATCTCGCAGTCGACCCACACCAAGGCGCCTGGGACAGCCTTGTGCATCACGCTCGGAACCCTACTTGGACGGCGGCGGGCTAGATTCCGGTCCCATGTCAGAGATCACGCAGCGGATCGCGCAGGGCTACGCCTTCTCCGGGCCGGCACTCGAACTGGGCACGGTCGTCCATGATGGGCAGGTCGATCCGCAGGCTCGGGTGCGGATCCCGCTGGCGATGCTGAATCGGCACGGCCTGATCGCAGGCGCCACTGGAACTGGCAAGACAAAGACGCTCCAGTTGATGGCAGAGCAGCTATCGGCCGCGGGGGTCGCCGTCTTCGCCCCGGACATCAAGAGCGATCTGTCCGGGTTGCTGACGGCAGGGGAGTTCAACGACAAGATCGCCCAACGGATGACTGACACCGGCGACAGCACGTGGACGCCGACGGCGTACCCGACTGAGTTCTTCGCCCTCGGCGGCGTGGGTTCGGGTACGCCGCTGCGGGCGACAGTGACCTCGTTCGGACCAATTCTACTGGCGAAAGTGTTGGGGCTCAACGATACCCAGGAATCCGCCCTGTCACTGGTCTTCCATTGGGCGGACACGAACGGTCTTGCCCTGCTCGACCTTGCCGATCTGCGGGCCGTGATCGGCTACCTGACCTCCGACCAAGGCAGCAAGCAGCTCAAGGAGCTGGGCGGTGTGGCCAAGAGCACCGCCGGAGTGATCCTGCGCGAGATCTCCGAGCTGGTCGCCCAGGGTGCCGAGGACTTTTTCGGCGAGCCGGAGCTGGACACCGCTGACCTGCTGCGCCGCACCGCCGACGGCGACGACCAGGGTCGCGGCATCATCAACCTGCTCGAGCTTGCCGACCTGCAAAACCGCCCGGCGCTGTTCTCCACCTTCCTCATGTGGCTGCTGGCAGACCTCTACGAGGAGCTGCCCGAGGTCGGTGACCTGGACAAGCCCAAGCTGGTCTTCTTCCTCGACGAGGCGCACCTGCTCTTCGACGACGCCTCCCCAGCCTTTCTGGACGCGGTCACCCAGACGGTGCGGCTGGTCCGATCGAAGGGGATCGGGGTCTTCTTCGTCACCCAGCGCCCGGCCGATCTACCCGAGGAAGTGCTGGCCCAGCTCGGTAACCGGGTTCAGCATGCTCTGCGCGCGTACACGCCGGCCGATGCCGACGCGCTGAGCAAGACGGTCCGTACGTACCCGATCACCGAGGACTACGACCTCGAGCAGGCGCTGACCCAACTCGGTACCGGAGAGGCTGTGGTCACGGTGTTGTCTGAGCAGGGCGCGCCTACACCGGTGGCCTGGTGCCGGATGCCAGCACCCCGCTCGTTGATGGCCCCGGCCCCGGAGCAGGCCGTACAGACTGCGATCACTGGCTCGGTCCTGCACGCCAAGTATGCGCAAGAGGTCGACCGGGAGTCAGCTTATGAACGGCTGTCGGCCAAGGTGCACGGCACGGCCGACGAGTCCAACCAGGCCGACCAGGATCCGCCGGACTCGAATCCGCGGCCGGAGCGCGAGCCGGCTCGGCGCCAGCGAACGCGGAACCCTGAAGCGGAGCCGACGATCGTCGAGCAGATCGTCGCCTCCGGGGCGTTCAAGTCGTTCCTGCGCTCCGCGGGAAGTGCCATCGGGCGCCGCATGTTCGGCACCGCAAGGCGGCGCCGGTAACCCCGTGGATACGGTGTTGTGAGGAAGCAAAGGCAAGCAGCAGGGGGCATGTGGTGGTCGAGCGGGCTGGCACGCGTCCGGCCCGGGTAGGGCAACTGTGGCGGCGGTATTGGGTCCCCGGCCAGCCGGGCCGACCCACCAGCCAGGTCGAACTCCGCTGGATCTACCGCGCCTGGCTGCTGGCCTTTGTCGGCAAGGTTGTCGGCTCCTCCTGGGACGTGGCGTGGCACTTCAAGTGGCTGCGCGACGACTTGGCGCCACCGCATCTGCTGAACTCCGCCGGGACCGGCCTGGTCATCGCGTTGGTCGTCTTCCACAGCTACACCGGTTACGGCGTGGACAAGACCGCGCTGCGCTGGATGCAGTGCGGAATCGGGCTGTTCCTCGTCGCGGTCCCACTCGACCTGCTCAATCACCAGATCTACGGCCTGGACATCACCAGTTGGAGTTCTACGCACGCAGTGCTCTACCTCGGCACGGCGGTGATGCTGGTGGGCACGATCCGCGGCTGGTGGCTCTACGCGGCGCCAGGCCGGTTGCGCGACGGGGTGCTGTTGGCACTCTGGGTGTTCTTCTTTGAAAACATCCTGTTTCCCAACCAGCATCAGGAGTATGGCGTCGTCTCTCTTGACCTCTTCCAGGACGGCCGGACGAGTGCTGAACCGATTCTGCTGGCCTTCGCCCGTAAACAGGGAAACTCGCCGGCGGAGTTCATGCTGCCGGTTCCGCCCTGGGTCCATCCGGCCTGGCTGATCTGTGCCGGCCTGCTCACGTTGGTGATCGCGCGAAAGGTAACGGCTGTGCGCTGGACGGCGACCACGGTCACCGCCGGGTATCTGCTCTACCGCTTCCTGACCA
>JALZIL010000170.1 GCA_030860305.1 Actinomycetota bacterium | reverse complement strand
GCCGAGCGAGGCGTCATCCGCAGCGAAATCGCTGGTGAACCGGTCGGAGCCTCCGGCAGCGTCACTCGGACGCCCGCGCCGGTCGACTCCCACGCGAGGGTGCCCTGATGACCCAGCAGCCCCACCTTCGCGTCGCCTTGGAGCTCGACCGGCAGCGCGAGGGATTTCAGCTCGAGCGATTTCGACAGCGACGGTCCGGCCAGGACGATTGCATGCACGGCGTCATCGTTGATGGTAAAACGGACCTCGAGCTTGTCGTCCGTGGTGGCCGCCGGGACATCCCACGTGCGGGTGTCATAGACAGCGCTACCGTTGGTGCGCAACCACCAGCCGATGGCCACCAGACGTTCCGCCTGCTCCCACGGGATGTCACCGGCACCGGTGGGCCCGACGTTGAGTAAGTAGTTTCCGCCGTGGGCAACGACTTCAACGATCTCCTGCACCAACTCGGTCGAGCTCGAGTAGTTCGCGTCGCTATCTTGGCGGTTGTACCCCCACGACGCACCGATCGGTCGGGAGTTCTCCCACTTCTGGCCCTCGGCCCTTTGGCGAAGCCTGGTAGGTCCCCCTGGCACGCATACTCGGTGGTGGCGAAGTCGCCAACCTGATGGCTGAATACCACCACGTCGTCCCCTCCCATAGAAGAGATCTCGGCGAAACGGTCGTTCATCACGCCGTCGGGAACCTTTTCGACGTACCAGCTGTACAGGCTGTTCGGATCGGCCTTCGACGTGTAGCTGTAGTCGTTCCACAGCACCGAAGGCTGGTAGCGCTCCACGAGCTCACGCCAGTGGGCATCCGCGTAAGCGGCGTACTCCTCAGTGTCAGGCTCCGCAGCCATCATAGAATCCATGTCGGTAATGGGGATGCCGCCGAACGTCCAGTCCATGCCGCCGGTGTACATGACGCCGAAGCGCATACCCCGAGCCCGAACCGCCGCTGCCAGCTCACCGATGACGTCTCGCTCGGCTTGCCAGTTCTCCCGGTACGGGTTGGGGTGCGCGCTGGGCCACAGCAGAAAGCCGTCCTCGCACTTCGCGACGAACACGACATACCGGGCTCCGGACTGGGCGAACAGGTCGGCCCACGGCTCGGGATCCCACGACTTGAGCCCGGTTCGGAACTCCTCGACGAACGCCTCGAAGGGAAGGTCGCCGTAGTGCTCAGTGTGATACGCCGCCGTTGAGCTACCGGGAATCGACATGCAGTTCCAGTAGCTCTCGGCGGCGGGATTGTTCTGGAAGAAGTGTGCCCAGTCGAAATCCTCTGAACCGAACTCGGAGAAGAAGGCAGGCCGCTGGGGCGGCGCGAAGGCCGGGATGGCCGCTGCCGTCCAGTGGATGAAGATGCCGAACTTGGCGTCGTCGAACCACGCGGGAAGCGGCCTGACCGGTCGCGATGCATTGCTGAGTGTCATTGTTTACCTCTCTGTCGGGAATTATCGGGACTCTTCATCTTGCAGTCACGGTGAAGGCGATGAGACGCGGTTGAGCCTGGCGGTCGTACGAGACCCGCAGAGGCGCATGCTCGGGCGGGTGCCATCAGATCAGCAACAGGGTCTTGCCGATGACGTCGCGGGCCTCTATCGTGGCGTGCGCGTCGGCGGCCCGCTCCAGCGGAAAGGTCTGCCCGATGACCGGCCTGATCCGGCCCGCAGCCGCCTCCGAGAGCGCCCGCTCGATCAGCCGCTTCGCGTCCGCGGGCGCGAACTGCACCTGCTCGATCCCGCTCACGGTCACCCCACGCCGCTCGGCCTCTTGCGGGTCGATCTCGGCGAACCCGCCGCTGGGCGCGCCGTGCGCGGAGAACCGGCCGCCGCGCGCCGTCACCTCGAACGCCGCTCGACCGATCTGCCCGCCGACGCCGTCGAAGACCACATCAGCCCCGGCACCACCGCTCGCCTCGCGCACCCGCTCGGGCCAGTCCGGCTCGGAGTAATCGACCACGGCCTCGGCACCAAGTTCCCGGGCCAGGTTCAGCTTCCGCTCGCCGCGGGCGGCTCCGATGACGCGTGCGCCGGCCGCCTGCGCCAGCTGCACCAGCAGGATGCCGAGACCCCCGCCCGCCGCGGTCACCAGCACCCATTCTCCCGGCTGCATCGGGGCGACCTCGAAAAGGGCAAGCGCTGTACGGCCGTCGTGAAGGAGTGCCGCCGCCTCGGGCAGGCCCAGTCTGTCGGGCACCGGGATCAGCCCCTCCGCTGGGGCCACGGCCCGCTCTGCGTAACCGCCACCCTCGCCGGTGTCGGTGACGACGCGCCGGCCGACCCAACCAGGATCCACACCCACCCCGACGGAGATCACCTCTCCGGCCACCCCGCCGCCCGGCACGTAGGGCGGCTTGACTGTGAACCACTCGCCACCCCAACCACGCCGGATCTGCGTTTCGACGAACAGAACTGGAGCGACGGATACGTCGACCACGACCTGCCCCGCTCCGGCGACCGGGTCCGGCGCCTCGCTGGTCACCAGCACCTCGGGTCCCCCGAACCGCGTCGCCTGTACCACCTGCATGCCTACCACTCTCCTTGTCCGACCTTCCGTCGGCCCGTTTGATGCCTTGCGTCGCTCGATGGATTCCTTCAGTCGATGCTCATGAGTTCCTGCCCTCCGGGTTCTTGGAAGCCTGCCCGAGGGCCTTCTCCAGCTCGCTCGAGGTCGAGACCCAACCGAAGATCTGGAGCCTCCGCAGGGCGGCTTCGTGGTTCAGCGCCGGGTCGGGACCGATCGTCTCGGCGACGCAGTCTTCCAGTACGATGCAGGTATGGTCACGGAACATC
>JALZIL010000158.1 GCA_030860305.1 Actinomycetota bacterium | reverse complement strand
GTGTCGACGTACTCGTGATCGACACCGCCCACGGCTTCCAGCAGAAGATGCTCGAATCGCTAGCCGCCGTACGCGCAGCTGTCGGGCCGGATCAGCCCCTGGTAGCCGGGAACGTGGTCTCCGCCGACGGGACGCGGGCTCTGATCGAGGCGGGCGCGGACGTCGTGAAAGTCGGCGTCGGTCCGGGTGCCATGTGCACGACCCGGATGATGACCGGCGTTGGCCGCCCGCAGTTCTCGGCCGTACTCGAGTGTTCGGCGGCAGCTCGTGCGGCCGGCAAATACGTTTGGGCCGACGGCGGCGTGAAGCATCCACGCGACGTCGCGCTCGCCCTTGCCGCCGGGGCGGCCAGCGTGATGATCGGCTCCTGGTTCGCCGGTACGTACGAGAGCGCCGGTGATATTCACACCGACAGCGACGGGCGCCAATACAAGGAGAGCTTCGGAATGGCCTCTGCCCGCGCGGTGTCGGCCCGCACGCGCGAGCAGAGTGGCTTCGATCGGGCGCGATCTGGCCTGTTCGACGAGGGGATCAGCTCCGCCCGGATGTACCTCGACCCGGCCCGCCCCGGCGTCGAGGATCTTCTAGACACGATCATGGCCGGCGTACGAAGTGCTTGTACCTACGCCGGGGCGAGCACGATCGACGAACTGCACGAGCGCGCGGTCATCGGCGTACAGAGTGCCGCTGGGTACGAGGAGGGCCGGCCGCGCCCGGTCAACTGGTGATCGACGTACCGCTGCCGCGCTTCGAGGAGATGGTCTCCGATGCGCTGGACCAGATCCCGCCGCAGTTGACGGAGATGATGGACAACGTCGTGGTTCTGGTCGAGGACCGAAACCCGGACGAGCCGGCCATCCTCGGACTGTACGAGGGGTTCGCACTGACCGACCGGGACTGGAACTACGGCGGTGACCTGCCCGACCGGATCATGATCTACCGGGCGGCGATCTGCGAGGTCTGCGAGTCCGAGGACGAGGTGGTCGACGAGGTCGCCATCACCGTCGTACACGAGATCGCTCATCACTTCGGCATCGACGAAGCGCGGCTGCACGAACTCGGCTGGGGCTGAGTCGTGTCATCGTCGATCCGGCTCAGCGTGAACCCCGGCGACGTTCCAAGGCCCGTGAACCCCGGCGACGTTCCAAGGCCTCAGTTCCGGCGCAGCAAACCCGCCTCCAACAGCTCCGTCAGATGCTCGCGATAGCGAGCGGTGGACCAACCTTGGTCGACGACTAGGTCGTCCCACACTCGCTGGGACGTCATCGCCCACAGGCAGCGTGCTCCAGTCGGTACATTCCACGCTGGGGCGAGGTCACCTTCCGCCGCGAGGCGGTGCACCACCAATTCGCACCGTTTCAGCCGCGCATGCTCTCGTTCCTTCCATGCAGCGTCGGCCGCAGGATCCGTCCGGCGAAGTACGTCCAGAGCAGTAGCGATGCCTTGCAGCCGCGGCTTGAGCCGGGCCTGCAGCGCGATGGTCTCCCGTAGGGCGTCGCGCCCGGTCGGCGCCTCGTCGACCCGCTTCTGCCGGTCTGGAGTGCGCTCGGTGGCGTCGGCTACCCGGGAGATCTCCAGGAACAGGTCGGTCCTGTCGGCAAAGTGCAGATAGAGCGCCTGCCGAGAGACGCCGGCCCGCTGCGCGATCTGGCTCATAGACACCGGGGCGCCGGATGTCTCCTCCAAGAGAGCGCGCGCTGACCCAATTATGCGCTCGCGAGTAGCCGGGTCTCCACTTGACATGCTGTCAAGCATACTCGTACGGTCCAGACTTGACATGGTGTCAAGTGGCCGAAAGGAGATCTGGAAATGGACCGCATCGAGACGCGACTCAACGAGCTGGGCTTTCAGCTGCCGCCGGAGCCCAAGGTGCCGCCGGGAGTGCGGATTCCGTTCGAATGGGTAAGGGTGCGGCGTCCGCGGGCGGTTATCTCGGGTCATGGCGCCCTGTCGGCCGACGGGACGCCTCAGGGTCCCTTCGGTTCCGTCCCCAGCCAGGTTTCCATCGAGGAAGCTCAGGCATCGGCACGCCTCGCGGTGGTCTCCATGCTGGCCAGCCTGAAGCGGGCGGACCTAAGTCTGGAGGGCGTCACCTGGCTGACCGTCGGTGGATTCGTCAACGCCGACCCGGGCTACCCGCTGACGACGATCGTTCTGAACGCGGCTTCGGAACTGCTGCTCGACCTCTATGGTGATGACGCCGGGGCCCATGCCCGAACCGCTCCGGGCGTGAGCGCTCTCCCGTTCAACTTGCCGGTAGTGATTTCTGCAGAGGTTGAATTGGACGTCTAACCCTGACCAGCGCGCTCCTCGGAGGAGGAGGTGGCACGAACTGCGCTGGGGTAGCGTCGCGCTCGTGGTAAACGACGACTTCCGGGACTCCGGCGAGCCGCGACGGTCGGATGGTGGCGCGGGCGGCAAACTGCCGATCAAGATGCTGCACGACCGGCTGCTGGTCAGCCTGTCCAAGGAAGCGGGCGAACGACGCTCCAGCGGCGGCATCGTGATTCCGGCGACCGCTGAAGTGGCCAAGCGTCTGGTCTGGGGTGAGGTGCTCGGAGTGGGCAATCACGTACGCCAGATCAAGCCCGGCGATCACGTGCTGTTCTCTCCCGATGACCAGCACGAGGTGGAGGTTCGCGGCGAATCGCTGATCATCCTGCGCGAGCGCGACGCCCACGCCGTTGCCGCCGAGGGCATCGAGGAATCGACCGGCCTCTACCTCTAAAGTCGCCGTACGAGGCGCACGTTATGCGCATAACGTCCCGTTTTGGGGGCGAATCCGGGACGTTATGCGCATAACGTCCAGGTGGGGTGCGGTCAGAGGCGGCCTTCGCGCAGGCGGGTCAGCCAGGCAGCGGCATCGGAGAAGGAGGCGTCGCCAGCCCTGTCCGGCACGGACTTCGGGGTACGGCCGTCCGCGCGCGGGTACGAGCCGAGGAACCGCAGGTCTGCACACAACCGGCGCAGCGCGGTCAATGCCTCGCCCACCCGCTCGTCCCCCATGTGTCCCTCACAGTCGAGGGAGAAGAAGTAGACACCGAGCCGCTGCTTGGTCGGTCGAGACTCGATGCGGGTCAAGCTGATTCCGCGGATCGCGAACTCGGTCAACACCTCGAGCAACGCGCCGGTGTGGTCGTCGTCGATGAACGCGGCAAGGGACGTCTTGTCATGACCGGTTCGCGGTGGCGGCGGGGCGGGCCGGGACACCAAGACGAACCGGGTCACCGCGCCCTGGTGGTCGGCAAGGTCATCGCGTACGACGGTGAGCCGGTACCGCGCGCCCGCGATCGGTGACGCGACCGCGGCGTCAAACCGGCCCTTTGCCACTCCTTCGGCAGCCGCGGCGGTCGAAGCCGTCGCGATCACCTCGACATCGGGCAGGATCGATGCGAGTTGCTGCCGCACCTGGGCATGGGCGTGCGGGTGGGTGGCGAAGGTACGGACGTCCTCGACAGCGGTCCCTGCACGTACCAGTAGAGGGAAGGTCACCGGTAGGAAGATCTCCCGAACGATGACCAGTGGCTCACCGGTGGCAAGGCCGTCCACCGTCGCCGCGACCGAACCCTCGACGGAGTTCTCAAGCGGCACCAGGCCGGCATCGGCCTCACCGCGGCGTACGGCGTCGAGTACGTCACCTACCGACGGAAGTGCCTGACCCGCAGCCTCGCTCGCACCGGAGAAGGCCGGCAGGCTGCGCAGCGCCGCCTCGGCGAACGTCCCCTCGGGGCCTAAGAAGGCAAAGCGCGTCGGCGGGACCCCTGGCATGGCCGCGAGCCTAATCCGGCGGTATCCGCGGGCCAGCCAGTGTCGGCGGGCAGGGCGCCGTCCCCGGCGCCGACCTTGGCTGGATGAGGGAAAGATTGCAGCGCTAGGTACGTACCAGGGCGCCCCTGAGTCGGGTTCGTAGATACTCGCCCACGTGATCGGATGGTTGGACCTCACCGCCGGTGCCAGTGGTGACATGTTGCTCGGCGCCCTCGTCGATGCCGGGGCCGCGGTGACGGTGATGCAGGAGGCCGTGGACGCCATCGGCGTTGAGCCGGTGCACCTCAGCGTGTCCGCGACAACCCGACATGGGCTGGCCGCGACCAAGGTGGACGTCAAGGCCCCACGCTCCACGGTCACCCGTACCTGGGCCAACATCCGGGCCCAGTTGGAATCCGCGCCGCTGGCCGAGCCGATCCGCCGAAGCGCCCTGGACGCCTTCTCCAGGCTGGCCAGAGCCGAGGCCGACGTACACCGAACGACGCCGGAGCAGGTGCATTTCCACGAGGTGGGCGGCCTGGATGCGATCGCTGACGTCGTCGGCGTCTGTGCCGGACTGCATGCGCTGGGGCTGACCGAACTCTCCGCCGGACCCGTGTCGTTGGGCAGCGGGATGAGTCGCGGCGAGCACGGCTTCATCCCGATCCCAGGACCCGCTGTGTTGCAACTGCTCTCAGATGTCGCTGCTCCGGTCTGGTCCGGGCCGGCGCCGTACGAGATGTGTACGCCGACCGGCGCCGCACTTCTGGCGTCCACTGTGACCCAGTGGCAGGAGATGCCCCAGATGCGGGTACGTACGGTCGGGCACGGAGCCGGTAGCCGTGACGTGGACGAGGTGGCCAACATCGTTCGACTCATCCTGGGCGAGCCAGCGGGACAATCGGATTCGGGAACAGCGGTTCTGCTGGAGTCCAATGTGGACGACATGGACGCGCGGCTGTGGCCAGACGTGTTGGCCGCGCTGGTCGCCGTGGGGGCCTCGGACGCCTGGTTGACCCCGATCCTGATGAAAAAGGGTCGCCCGGCCTACACGTTGCACGCGCTGTGCGCCCCCACCGCCGAGGCCGCGGTGCGCAAGCAGATCTTCGCGCGTACCTCGACCATCGGACTGCGCCGCATCCCGGTCGGGAAGTACGCCCTGGATCGCGAGTCGGCCAGCGTCCGCGTGCAAGGGGAGCAGATCGGGGTGAAGCTCGCCCGCGACGATGGCCGGGTGGTCAACGTCAGCGTCGAGTTCGAGGACGTCGCGAACGCTGCCGCCAAACTCGACCTGCCGGTCAAGGAGGTGCTGCGAGCAGCAACCGCACAGGCCCACCGGCTCTTCGCTCTCGGCAGCGCAGATCCTCCCCAGCGCTGATCTTCTCGGTCGTGTTCCTCGTCCAAGCTGACCAGGGGGCTGCCGCCGCGCCGGTCGGCGTACCGCAGCGGTCGTTTCGCCACGTTCGCCGTTCTCGCGACGTACGAGGCAGTCACCGCCTCCGCGACCTAGGCGGCCGACCGTCGCGGGCGGCTGGCCTAGGGTCGCCTGCGTGGCGGCCGAAACCTCACAGTCATTGGAGCGGGGTCTACGTCTGCTCCGACTGCTGGCCGACGCCTCGGTGCCGATGACCGTCACTGCGCTGGCCGATGCGCTGCAGACTCATCGCCCGGTCGTCTACCGGTTGATCACCGCACTGGCCCGGCAGGGCATGGTGCACCGTGACGCCGACGGCCGCTGGCGATTGGGCCTGGGAGTTTTGCACCTGGCCCAGCGCATCCACCCGCTGCTGCGCGAGGCCACCGCCGGGCCGTTGCGCCGGCTGGCCGAAGACGTCGGCGCCACCGCGCATCTCACGATCACCGACGGCGGGGAAGCGTTGGCGGTCGCCGTGATCGAACCGTCCTGGACCGACTACCACGTCGCCTACCGGGTCGGCTCCCGCCACCCACTCAACCGCGGCGCTGCCGGCCTGGCGATCCTGACCCTCGACTCCCCTGCCGAACCCGGATACATCGCCACCAGCGGCGAGTTGCAGCCGGGAGCTCACGGAATCGCGGCGCCGGTCACCGGCGTGAGCGACCTGCGGGCCAGCGTCGGAGTGATCACACTCGGGGAGTTGGCCGCCGCCGAGGTCGGCGAACGGGTCGTAAGGGCTGCCGACGAGATCCGCGCCGCCCTGTCCTGACCGGATCGGCACCGCACGTCAACTCCGGACCGCACTTTCTCCGGAGAAAGTCACTTCTGCTCGGCGCCACACCGCACATTCTCCGGAGAAAGTCCCTCAGCCGGGCACCACACCGCACATTCTCCGGAGAAAGTCCCTCAGCTGGCGGGGCGGATCGCGCCGGTGCAGGTTCCGAAGCCGATCCGCGTACCCCCGAGGCCAGGAGCGCTGGCTCGCAGGGTGACCGTGT
Source organism: Actinomycetota bacterium (assembly GCA_030860305.1). The sequence continues at coordinate 4,262 of JALZIL010000158.1, read as the reverse complement.
CCCCGTCTTCCAGGAAGGAGCGGGTGCTGCCGTCCCCCAGCGTGACCGGATCCCGGCCCGACCAGGACAGCTCCAACAAGGACCCCCGCTGACCGGGTTCGGGCCCGGACACCGTTCCCGAAGCGAACAGGTCCCCGGTCCGCAGGCTGGCACCGTTCACCGTGAGGTGCGCCAATTGCTGATCTGCGGTCCAGTACATCGTGGCGAAGGGCGGCCGGGAGATCACCGTCCCGTTGCAGTCGACTTCGATCCTCAGGTCCAGCCCCCAGTCCTCGGCGCGGCGGAGGTACGGCAACGGCTCCGGCTCCTGGACCGGCCCGGCGACCCGCGCCGCCTCCAGTGCGGCCAGTGGTACCACCCAAGGCGAGATCGTCGTGGCGAAGGACTTGCCGAGGAACGGGCCGAGCGGTACGTACTCCCACGCCTGGATGTCCCGCGCCGACCAGTCGTTGAGCAGTACGACCCCGAAGACGTGGTCGGCCAGCCCCCCGATGGACACCTGGGCGCCGTGTTCGGATGGCGTACCCACGACGAACCCGACCTCGGCCTCGATGTCCAGGCGCTGCGAGGGACCGTACGTCGGCGCCTGCGCATCGGCCGGCTTGCGCTGCCCGCTCGGGCGTACGACGTCGGTTCCGGATACCACGACTGTCCCGGCACGGCCGTGGTAGCCAATCGGCAGGTGCTTCCAATTGGCCGGCAGTGCAGGGGAATCGGGCCGGAAGATCGCGCCGACGTTCAAGGCGTGGTCCATGGAGGAATAGAAGTCGACATAGTCGGCAACCTCGAACGGCAAGCACATCTCGGCGTCGGCCTGCGGGATCAGCATCCGTTCGACGGCCCCGCGCTGGGACTCTTCGCACAGCAGTTGGGTGACCCTGGCGCGGATCCGATCCCATTCCGGCCGACCGCTGGCCAGGAACTGGTTGAGGCTGTCGGCGCGCAGCATCTGTGACGGCTCGTCGATCAGCCCGCGAGCCGCCGCCGCGGAGAGGTCGAGGATCTGGTCGCCGATGGCCACCCCGATCCGCCGTCCACCACCGCCCCCATTGGGGCGGCGGCCGTTGTTCGGACAGAACACGCCGTACGGCAGGTTCGTGACCGGAAAGTCGCTGCCTTCCGGCACCGCCACCCAGGTCTGGCGCGCACGACCCTCCGTGGGCTGGTTCGCTACACAACCGCCGCTTTGAGCCCCCTCAGGTGGGCGGTTTGGCAGCAAACCGGCGCTTTGGGCGGGCTCGGGCGGCATGGGTGTCATGGCTCGCTCCGCTCCCGGGTTCGCTCCGCTCCTCGCTCGTTCCTCGCTGCGATGCTCACTCGGTGTCATGACTCGCTCCGCTCCCGGGTTCGCTCCGCTCCTCGCTCGTTCCTCGCTGCGATGCTCACTCACAGCAGGCCCAGGGCGGTCAGCTCGTCGACGGGTTCGGTGACCGAGCAGGATCCGAAACCGATGAAGCTGGTACGAACCCGCCGCGCGTCGTGCTCGTGCATGGCGCCCAGGGCATGCACGATCACTTCCGTACTTCCCTCTCGCAGCCAGCCGACGATCTCCTCGTCGTCCTCACCGAGTACGGCGGCCTGGGTGGCCAGCAGCACGTTGAGGAATCCGTGTTGGGTGTTGCCTGCCTCGTCCTCGATTCCACAGATCGCGTGGTGCAGCCCCGCCGTGCACTTGAACGCCACCCGGCGGGCGACGCAAGCCGTGATGAAGGCGGCGAGTTCTTCCGGCGTCGGAACCGCGCCGCTGCTGGTCCCACCGGTGCGGAACTTCGCCTCGCGTCCGGCCGCGGCGATGACGTCGAGATCGGCCGACCAGTCTTGGCCGCGAGGCAGTTCGACGTACCCGGTCACCCCGGGCAGCGCGGCTAGGATGTCGTCGAGGGTTTCCGGTGGAGATCCGGGTGGCACGACGATCTCCACCGCTCCGAGGTCCAGCCGCGGATCTGTGACGATCTGAGTGATCGCATCGCTCAGGCCGGCGAGGCCGGTATCGGCGATCACGCCGACAGTCAGCGGCTCAGGCCGCGACCAGGCTTGGGCCAGTTCCGGCACGCGTGAAGCCGGACACAGGAAGCGGCCGACCATGAAGCCGTAGGTTCCAGCCAGGTGATGCGGGTGCGCGGCGAGTGCGTCGGCCATCGCGGCATCGCCGGGCGGGAACAGGGCTGCGTCGTCGACCAGCGCGCCGAACAGGCCGGTCAGCGTTGTCGAGGCAGCCTGGCGTACCGGGATCGATGGAGCCGGCACCGAGTCGGGTGTTGACACGGCCCGTGACGCTAGCGCACGCTGAGCGGGTACCTAGCGGACACTCGCGTCCGCTACGCGGACAGACACTGGTGTCAGCCGCCGCTGCACCGAGAAAGGCGTCTCGGACATGCCGTACTACCGCCAGGTCGGAGCCATTCCGCACAAGCGGCACACCCAGTTTCGCAAGCCCGACGGCACGCTGTACGCCGAGGAGCTGATGGGCGTCGAAGGCTTTTCCGCGGACTCGGCGCTGCTCTACCACGAGCACCTCCCAACGGCGATCGTGCACAGCGAGCCCTTCGACGGTCCACAGTGGACCCGACAGTCCAACTATCCGCTGAAGCCACGGCACTTCGTCACGCACAAACTGGACGCTCCGGGCTCCGATGCGATCACCGGCCGCCAACACCTGCTGGCCAACGCCGACTGTCGAATCTCATATGCGTTTGCCGACGCCCCATCTCCGTTGTACCGCAACGCGATCGGCGATGAGTGCGTGTACGTGGAGAGTGGTACGGCGCGCTTCGAGTCCGTACTGGGCGCCCTGGACATCGGCCCCGGCGACTATGTCGTGATTCCGACATCCACCACCTATCGGATCGTCCCGACCGGCCCTGAACCGTTGCGGACTCTGAGCACCGAGGCCACCGGGCACATCGGACCACCCAAGCGCTACCTGTCCGCTCGTGGGCAGTTCCTGGAGAGCGCGCCGTACTGCGAGCGCGACCTACGCGGTCCGACGGAGCCGTTCACAGCAACCGGCGAGGATGTCGAAGTCCTTGTACAGCATCGCTCTTCGGACCACAACGGCGGCGTGGGCTGGACGCAGTTCACCTACGCCCAGCATCCCTTCGACGTGGTCGGCTGGGACGGGAACCTGTACCCATATGCATTCAACATCGATGACTTCGAGCCGATCACCGGCCGGGTGCACCAGCCACCGACGGTGCACCAAACCTTCGAGGGCCCGAACTTCGTTATCTGCTCCTTCGTGCCGCGCAAGGTCGACTACCACCCCGAGTCGATCCCGGTGCCGTACAACCACGCCAACGTCGACTCCGATGAGGTGCTCTTCTACTGCGGCGGGGACTACGAAGCCCGCAAGGGTTCGGGCATCGGGCAGGGCTCCATCTCGTTGCACCCCAGCGGGTTCACCCATGGCCCGCAGCCTGGTGCACCGGAGGGCGCCATCGGGCTGGACTACTTCGACGAGTTGGCAGTCATGATTGACACGTTCCGGCCATTGGATCTGTGTCTGCCGGCGATCGCCTGCGAGGACACCGGCTACGCCTGGACCTGGGCCGGCCGCACCCTCGAGTGACCCCTCGATGACGGTACCGTGGTGGCACCGTCGTCTGATGGCGATGAATCTGCGTCTCACCGAGGAGGAGACGGCCGCTCTTCGCCGTCGCGCCGAGGAAGAGAATCGATCGATGCAGGACATCGTCAAGCAGGCGCTGCGTGACTCTCTTGTCCGCCGCCCTGAGCGCTTGGCTGGCGCCCATCCATCGAGTCGTCACCGAGGATGCCGAGTTGCTGGAGCGGCTCTCACGGTGACCTGGCCGCCGGACGATGTCGAGTTCGTCACCGTCGACGATGTGCTGCAGATCGCGGACGGCGTTCTCCCGCAGGTGATCGTGCGTGACGCCGGTCCTCTCGAGTCAGCAGTGGCCCGCCCCATGACTTTGGTCTTCGGAACTGATGCCTATGCCTCGTTCGCCGAGAAGGCGGCCGCCCTAGTGCACTCGCTGGCTCGAAATCACGCCCTGCTGGATGGGAACGAGCGACTGGGCTGGGCAGCAACACGCGTCCGCTGCCTGATGAACGGCCGCGATCTGATCCTGGATGTGGACCAGGCCGAAGCGATGGTGCTCTCCGTTGCCGCCGGTGAACTGGAAGTCCCGGAATTTGCCGATACGTTTGAAGCTCATCTCGGCGAAGGCGAAGGCGAAGGCGAATAACAGTCGACTTCGCGAGTTGATCATCGGCAAATCGGTAGGTTATCCGTCGAGAAA
>JALZIL010000153.1 GCA_030860305.1 Actinomycetota bacterium | reverse complement strand
TTCTTGGACACCTCGACGAGTGCGTTCACCTCCTCGGTGGCGGTGCGGTAGACCTTGCCGACCCCGACGACCGACGCGGCCGCCGTACGAGCCGGATCGGCGACCAGAATGCTCCCCGGGTCGCGGGAGACACTGGCTGCGGCGCCGTCGGCGGCGTCGTCGAAGGATGAGTCGCCCCAGTGGAACTCCCAGGATGAGTCCGATGGCCGGTTACCCGCCAAGACGTAGCACCTCCGCGGGGTTGGCCCGATCCGATCGACGCTGGGCGTAGACGGCGGTCAAAAGCGTCACCACGATCGCGGCTAAGCCGATGGCTGCCAGCGTGATCCACGGGATGGCCAGCAGCGGGCTGGGCTCGCGGATCGGGTCCACATCCAGCCGCAGATAGGCCATCGCGATGGCGGCGGCGGCCAGGCTCATGCCCACGATTCCGGCCACGACCAGGACGCTGCCCAACTCGGCGAGCAATGACCGGAAGTGTGTCCACCGGGACAGGCCCATCCGGCGGGCCATCGCATAGGAGCCCGTGCGCTTGCGCTGCCGGGTTTCGAGGTAGAGCAACAGCCCGCCGATCGCGATCACCCCGACAAAGGCGGCCAGGGCCTGCAGATAGCCGAAGGTCCAGGAGACACCGAGGAAGTTGGCCAGCTCGAAGACCTCCGTGGTGGTGAACACCCGGAACAGCCGGGCGCCCTGCTCGCGGATCTCGGCTGCGGCCGGTTCAGGATCACCGTTGGTCCAGATCTCGTACCGCAGATTGGCCGACTGCGGCACCTCACCGCCGACCAGCCGGTCATCGAGCAGGAGCAATGGCTCGGCCGTGCGTCGCCCGGGTAGTACGTCGGCCACCGCGACGACCTCGGCGTCCAGGGTCAACGCCAGGCTGTCGCCGCCGAGATCCAGCCGGATCGGACCCAACGGTATGCCGCCGGCCGCGATCACCGGGATTCGGTCACCGACCCGATCGGGCAACTGGGCCAGCATCGACGCCAGGTCCTGCCCGGCGAAGCTGTCCTCCCAATAGGCCTCGCTGGCGAAGTCTGCCGGATCGACGCCCAGCGCGGTCGCCTCGGCTCCATTGACGTAGGCGTTCTGGTAGCGCGCCACCAGCGTCCCGGCGGCTTGCAGTGCCGGTGTCGCCTCCAGGTCACTGAAGCTGGTCACCGCCCGCTGCGCTCCCACGGCCGTCAGTGCCTTGCTTTGCACCGTCCGCTGGCTGGAGGCGGTCAGGGTCGCCGAATAGGTCAGTACGGCGATCGGCAGGCACAGCGCGGCCAGCAGGCTGGCGCTGATCACCCGGTTGGCGGTGAGCTGGTTGACCGCGACAAAGGCCGCCGGCGACCAGCCCTGCGCCCGGCGCCGCAACGCCGGCAGGCCAGCCACGATCAGCCGTACGACCAGCACTGCCGCACCGGCGAGGAACAACAGCGGGAACGAGACCAGCAAGCCGTTGACCTGGGCGACCGTTCCGTCGAACAAGACGGCGTCCTGGCCCTGCAGCTGCCACCACAGATAGCCGGCCACCCCGAGCAGGATCAGCTCGTACGGAACGAGGCTGAACCAGGAACGCTTGTGCCCGATCGGCTTCTCGGTGAAGTTTCGGGAGCGGATGCCGGCTACCGCCGACAGCAGGATCAGGCCGATCACGAATCCCGCGATCGTGGTCAGTATCGCGCTGCGCAGCGCATCCGGATCGAGATCGTCGGCCGGCCCGACCAGCGCGATCAGGCCCCGCGCGAGGTAGTAGCCGCCCACGGTTCCCAGCGCAGCCGGAATGACCAGTTCCAGTGCCGCCTTGACCGCCAGCGCGGCGGGCCCCACCCCACGGGAAGACAGCAGCCGAACCTCGCGCAGCCGCCGGTCGGCCCAGTAACTGCCGGCGGCCATCACCAGCAGCAGCGCCAGGATCGTCCCGGCCACAGCGGTCGGGATGACCGGCCCGCGAAGCCCGTGCTCCAGGCGCTGCGAGCGCTCGATCAGCCGGCCGAGTTCTTCGCTCTGGAAGCTGTCCTCGCGAAAGTCACCCGGTCCAGTGCGGTCTCTGGAGCTGCTTCTCGCCTCACGGAACGCGACGTCTTGCCTGGCCACGTTCTCTGACGCCGACGTGCTGGTCACCGTGTCCGGGTCGACCGGAACCTCCCACATCCGGACCGAGGTCTCGTCGAAGGCCCCGAACCCGTCCCGGGCTGTGTTGACGTTGTCGTGGGCGATGGCCAGGGCGTAGAAGGTCGCCTCGTCCGTGGCGATCACGAGATCGGCCGGCGGGGTGTTGGCGTTGGTTTCGTTGTTGAACAACGCCGTGTACGAGCACCAGAACTCCCGTACCGGCTCGTCGTAGAGGTTCTGATAGATCCCGACCACGGGGGCCTTTGCCCCGTCGACCTCCAAGTTGTCGCCAACGCTGATCTGATCTCGCTCGGCAACGAAGGACGGCACGTAGATCCCGTTCCCGGATCCGGACTCCAGCACGGTGATCTGATCCACCGCACCGGGGCGGTAGAACGGCCGTACGAATCGGCTGTTCTGCGCAATGGGCGCCTGGCCGTTCTGCGTGAGAACGGATTGCGCGCCGATGAAGA
>JALZIL010000134.1 GCA_030860305.1 Actinomycetota bacterium | reverse complement strand
GTGCTCGCCTCGCCGCAGCAGCGATCCTCGGTCCTCATGGTGCCGGTGACACCGAGTCCGTGACCAAATCCGTGACCATGACGCCGTTGGCACCGCTCGACCCGCAGTCCTGACAAAGCGAGAGGCCCCTGAACCTGCTGGTCAGGGGCCTCTCGGAGTGGTAGCGGGGGTAGGATTTGAACCTACGACCTCTGGGTTATGAGCCCAGCGAGCTACCGAACTGCTCCACCCCGCGTCGTGCCATCAACGATACACCTGCGTCGGTGGCCTCCGTGCGGCGCCCGTCGGGCGCCTGAGATCAGCCGCCGCCGGGCGCTGGTGAGGGTGACGGCGACGGAGCCGCCGACGCCGGCGCCGCGCTCTGTGCCGTCTGGAACTGCTTGACGGCGGCGTCCAAGTCGGCCAACGCCTTGCCCTGGGCGGCGAAGTCACCGGAAGCCTGCGCGGCCCTGAGGTTGGCCAGCGCGGTGTTGATCGCCGCTACGGCAGCCTGCATCTGTGGGCTCGTCGTGGCGCCGGCCTGTGGCGCGGCCGGCGGCGCGCCCTGGGTCGGCGCGGCCGGCGTCCCCGCGCCGAACACCTGCTTGAGGGCTTCCTCCTTGGTCGCCGCATAGCCGAGCTTGCCGTTGTAGCTGACCAGCACCCTGGCCAGCAGGGAGAACGTCGACTGCTGCGCAGCCCGCGAGATGTAGACCGGCTCGACGAACAGCAGGCCGCCGGCCACCGGCAGCGTCAGCAGGTTGCCGAACTCGACGTTGGTCTGACCACCCTGCCGCAAGATGTTGATCTCACGGCTGATGTCGGGTGAGGACACGAACTGGGTCTGCACCTGCTGTGGCGCTGCTGTCTGGGTGTCGGCAGGCAGCTGCAGCACGGTGATCTTGCCGTAGTCCTGCGGATCGGAGTTGACCGACATGTACGCGGACAGGAAGCCTTCCCGCGCGAGTTGCGCCAGCGCGCTGGTGAGCTGGAACGACGCTCCTTGCTGCTCCGGCAGGCCGGCCATGATGTAGTACGGCGGCTGGGCGTCCTGCTGAGGGGCGCCGGTCCCGCCAGTCACCGTCGGGTCGGAAGGCACGTCCCAGAAACCCCGGGCCGAGAAGAAATCGCCAGGGCTCGTGACGTGGTACCGGGTGAGCAGCTCACGCTGCACCTTGAACTGGTCCTCCGGGTAGCGCAGGTGTGCGCGCAGGCTTGAGCTCATGTCGGAGCCTGGCTTCACGACATCGGGGAACGCCTTCATCCAGGTGCGCAGCACCGGGTCCTTGTCGTCGAAGGCGTACAGGGAGACGGTGCCGTCGTAGGCGTCCACGGTCGCCTTGACGGAGTTGCGCAGGTAGCTGACCTCGGTGTTCGGCAACCGCTGCACGCCCTGCAGGGTGTCCCTGGTGGCCTCGCCCAGCGACATCCGCGCGGCATACGGGTAGTTCTGCAGGGTCGTGTAGCCGTCGATGATCCAGGTGATCCGGCCGTCCACCACCGCTGGATACGGGTCGCCGTCCACCGTCAACCAGGGCGCGACCCGTTCGACCCGCTCGCGCGGTGACCGGACATACATGATCTTGGAGTCTTCGCCGATGGAGGAGTTGAACAGGATGTTGCGCTCGCCGTAGTTCAGCGCGAACACCATCCTGTTCAGCAGCCCGCCGACCGAGACCCCGCCGGCGCCGCGATAGGTCGAGTTCGTCGTGCCTGCCGGGCTCGCCGACGTCGTGCCGCTCAGATCGGGATCCGAGTCGTACTCCCGGTCCGGGTTGCCGTTGGAGCCGACGATCGAGTAGTCCGGGTTGGCGAACAGCTCGCCGTAGTAGACCCGCGGCTCGGTGACCGGGATGTCACTCTTGACCTTCGCCTCGATGGTGCTGGTGTCGCTGACGGTGAACTTGGGATAGCCGGCGGCGTCGCCGGAGCGGCAGGTGCCACCGGTTTCCCCGGACGCCGCGTCGACCTGGTTTGCCGGCGCGGCGACGAAGCCGTTGCCGTGGGTGTAGACCATGTGCCGGTTGATCCAGTCCCGTTGCGGCCCCGGTGCCAGCTGCGCGGTGTTCATCTCGCGAACGGCAACGACGTACTCCTGCTTGCGGCCGTTCACGTCGTAGCGGTCGATGTCGAGCTTCTCCGGGAACCCGAAGAAGTTCTTGCGTCCACACTGCTGAGTGAACGTCCTGGACAGCCTGCTCGGGTCCAGCAGGCGGATGTTCGGGATCGTCGCGGTGTCGGCCTGCACGTTGGCCGAGACCTCGGTCGGCGTGCCGGTTGGCCGGCCCACGTAGGGCTTTATCGACACCTTGTCCTCGGTGAGCCCATAGGCCTGGCGGGTGGCCTCGATGTTGCGTGAGATCGGTATCGACTCGCGCTCGTTGGCGTTGGGTTTGACCACGAACTGCTCCAGCACGGCCGGCCACGCGGCGCCGATCAGGATCGACGACAGCACCAGCAGCACGATCGCGATCGCCGGCAGCTGCAGGTTGCGCCGGAAGACCGCGACGAAGAACGCGGCGGCGCAGATCACCGAGATGAACAGCAGGATGAGCTTCGCGGGCAGCACCGCGTTGAGATCGGTGTAGGTCGCGCCCGTGAAGTTCGGGCTCCGCTCGGAGAACAGCAGCTCGTAGCGGTCGAGGTAGTAGGCAACCGCCTTGAGCAGCACGAACGTACCGGCGAGGATCGCCAGCTGGGCCCGCGCGGCGCTGGAGACCTGGCCGGAGCGGCCGGCGAGGCGGATGCCACCGAAGAGGTAATGCATGATCAACGCGGTGATGAAGCAGATCGCCACCGAGATGAACAGCCAGTTCAGCAGCCAGCGGTAGAACGGCAGCTCGAAGGCGTAGAAGCTCACGTCGTGCCCGAACTCCGGATCGGCGACGCCGAACTCGGTGGAGTTGAGGAACATCTGGGTGGTCTGCCAGTCGCCCTGCGCGGCCAGTCCGGCGATGAGGCCGACCGCCACCGGGATCCCGATCGAGAACAGCCGCAGCCGGCTGATCACCACCGTCCGGTACCGCGCGACGGGGTCCTCCGGACCGCTGACCGGCACGAACACCGGCCGCGTCCGGTACGCCAGCCACAGCGTCAGTGCCACAAGGCCGCCGACGAGCAACCCGCCGAGGAAGAACTGCACGATCTGGGTGACCAGGACCGTGGTGAACACGCCCTGGAAACCGACCTCACCGAACCAGAGCCAGTCCACGTAGAACGACACCAGCCGGGAGCCGCCGAGCAGCAGCGCGAGCAGCACGCCGGCGGTGATGAGCAGGACTCGGGTGCGTCGGGACACCGAGGGTGTTCCGATCGGCGGCCGGACGGCCACGGGCTCACTCCTGTGTTCGCAGGTTGCTTCGTTGCACGTCCAACTCTACGGACGCCCCGAAGGGTTCCCGTCTGGGCTCAGCAACCTGTGGCGGGTCGGCCCTCGCGCAGCGCGTCCAGGCCGGCAACGGCCTGCCCGAGGTTGCCGACCTTGATCAACTGCAGCCCCTCCGGAGCGGTGGCGGCAGCCTCCTCGCAGTTCCCCTCCGGAACCAGGAACACCGTGGCACCGGCTTGCCTGGCGGCGGTCATCTTGAACGGGATGCCGCTGATCCGGCCGACCTCGCCGGTCTGGCTGATCTCGCCGGTGCCGGCGACGAAGCGGCCGCCGGTCAGCTCTCCCGGGGTCAGCTTGTCGATCACAGCGAGCGCGAAGATCAGTCCGGCGGACGGGCCCCCGATGTCGGTGAGCCCGATGACGACCTCGTCGGGGTTGAGCGGCTCGGCGGCCGGCATGATGTCCAGGAAGCCCTGCGGACCGTCGTCCGGCCGGCTGCCCAGGGTGACGGTGGCGGTCTGGGTCGCGGTGCTGCCCCGCCGGTAGGTGATGGAGACCTGCTGGCCCGGTCGGGTCTGTTTCAGTGCGTCGTAGACCGCGGCTACCCGCTCGACCGGCCGGCCCGAGACCGCGACGAGCTGGTCTCCCGGTGCCAGCACCCCCGCGGCGGGCGACTTCTCCCCGATGCCGCCGACAAGCACCTTGACCGGCCGGTTGAGGTAGGTCATCGCGGCCACCTCGGCATTGACCTCGGAGCTGGTGAACATC
>JALZIL010000130.1 GCA_030860305.1 Actinomycetota bacterium | reverse complement strand
GTCGGCATCCGGCAGCCGTCGCTGTACGGCTACGTCGCCTCCAAGCTGGACCTCTACGACGCGATGTACGGCCAGGCCTACGAACAGCTGCTGGCCCGGCTCGACGCGACCCGGCCCGACGGAACGGCGCGCAAGCAGCTCCTCCGGGTCTCCCGGATGGTCCTCGACTTCGCGGTGGAAGATCCCCCGCGCCAGCAGCTGATGTTCCAGCGGACCATCCCGGACTTCGAACCCTCTACCGGGTCCTACGCGCTCGCAAGGCGCCTGATCGACCGGTGCGCGGGGCTGCTGTCGGCGCTGGGCGCCGACAGCCCGGCCCACGTCGACGTCTACACCGCACTCGTCGGGGGTCTCGGCGCCCAGCAGGTCGCCAACGACCCCGGCGGTGACCGCTTCACCCGCCACCTCGAAGCCCTGCTCGAGATGTTCCTCGACCACTTCGTCCCGGAGGAGTCAGCTTGATCCCGACAGCGCAGCGCCCGGACCAGATCCCCGCCATCGGCCACGCGGAGGCGATGCGGCTGACCGCGGCCGAGAACGCGCGGCTGCTCGCGCAGCTCCGCGGCCTGACCGACCAGCAGTGGACGGCGCCGACCGACTGCACCGGGTGGACCGTCCGCGACGTCGCCGTCCATCTGATCGCCTCGGCGCAGGCGCAGGCCAACCCGGTCGAGTTCGCACGCCAGGCGGTCACCGGCCGCCGGTTGACCGCGGAGATCGGCGGTTCCCACTGGGTCGACGGGCTGAACGAGGCGCAGCTGCGCGCGCGCACCGACTGGACGCCTGCCGTGCTGCCGGACCGCTGGGAGCGGCACTCCGCGGCGGCGCTGAAGGCCCGGCGTCGGATGCCCGCGCCGGTCCGCGCCCTACCCCTGCTGCCGATTGGGACGGGGCTCGGCGTGCAGATCGGCTGGCAACCGCTTAGCTACCTGTTCGACATGGGCTTCACCCGCGACGTCTGGACGCATCGCATCGACATCGCCCGGGCCGCCGGCGTCCCACCGGAGCTGACCCCCGAGCACGACGACCGGATCGTCGCCGACATCGTCGCCGAATGGTCCCGGCGCCACGGGCAGCCGTACACGCTCACCCTCACCGGTCCCGCCGGCGGCGACTTCCGCGCCGGCGTCGGCGGCGAACCGCAGAGGGTCGACGCCGTCGAGTTCGTCCGCATCCTGTCCGGCCGCGCCGAAGGCCCCGGGATCCTCCACCACAAGCTCCCGCTCTGACCCAACCCCCACCACCCGAAAGGAACACCGCCATGCACACCGCCACCGCCACCCCCGGCACCGAGGCCGTCCGCGCGCTGTTGCACCGCTTCGTCGACGAGGTGATCAACGGGCGCGACCTGGACCGCGCGCTCGCCGAGCTGGTCGCAGAAGACTTCGTCGAGCAGAACCCCCTACCCGGCCAAGGCCCCGGCCGCGCCGGCCTCGGCGACGTGCTCGCCGGGATGTTCGCCGGCTTCCCCGATCTCCGGTGGGACATCCAGGAGACGGTCGTCGAGGCCGACCGCGTCGCCAGCTTCTCCTTCTGGACCGGCACCCACCAGGGCGAGTTTCTGGGGATCCCGGCAACCGGTCGCACCGTGAAGGTGGAGGCATGGAACCTCGACCGCTTCCAGGACGGTCAGCTGACCGAGAGCCGCATCATCATGGACGTCATCGGGCTCCTCACCCAGCTCGGCGCCATCCCGGCCCCCGCGGCGAGCTGACCGGACCGGTCGGCGCCTGCCAACGCGATGGACGTCGTCCAAGGTGGCGAACCCGTCCGAGGCGGCAGCACGACGTAGCCGAACACCGCTCCGGATTTTCGCCCGGACGCGGATCGTGAAAACCACTCAACCCGAGGACCGTCGAGATCCTCAACAGCGTTAGGACCAAGGAGGTCTCCTGATGATTGCAAACATTCCGATACAAGCCGTGCTACCCGCATCCGACATCGAACGAGCTCGACGCTGGTACTCCGAGAAGCTCGGGCTCGAGCCCGTCTCGACCAACCCCTTCGGCGACCTTCGGTACGAAGCGGGCGGAGCCCAATTCCTCGTCTATCAGACTGCGCTCGCCGGAACCAACCAGGCAACGGCAGCCGGGTTCAGTCTGGAGAACTTCGACGAGGTCGTCGACTTCCTGCGGTCCCACGGCGTGGCCTTCGAGCACGTCGACTTCGGCGAGATGGGGTCCACCGTCGACGGTGTGATCACCACACCCGACGGGCAGAAGGCCGCCTGGTTCAAAGACAGCGAGGGCAACACCTTCGCCCTGTCAATGGCCGACTGACGCTGCGCAGTTCTAGGTCTTTTCCACCTGACCAGAACCTGAGCGGCGCTGGCTGTCGATGCGAAGTGCGCCGGGTCCTAGCGGTTACGCGAGACGAGCGTCGCGCGCCCGGCAGCCCTCGCACCCGGATTTCGCGTGCTCGATGCCTGGCTCGTTCCGCGAGGTGCCCGCGTCGGCGTCCGCCGCCGCTGATCGGACGGAGCGGGTGCGATCACCGCGGTGAGCGTCCGTCGAACAGAGCGGTCATCTGGATGGAGGAGCGTCGACCTCTCATGCCGCTGATCGGACGGGGGCGGGTGCGTGCACCTATGACTGCGATTAGGCGGCCAGGCGGCTCTACGTCCCCGCCGGAGCCGAGCCCACCGAGACGATCGAGGCGCAGGAGGCCGCCGCCCTCGTCCATCTCGCCCGCCAGGCGAGCACGACGGCGCAGAACTCTCCGCCACCAAGGGCGCCGAGCCGCTACGGGCCGCCGCCAAAGCGCGGCTCAGCAAGGTCCAGAACGAGCTCCGCGCCGCGCTCACCCGCACAGCAGACCCAGCAGCGGCCGGCTCAACCCGGCGCTAGAGGCAGCCGTCGCCCGTTACGACCAGCGACCACAGGCCGCCAGCACGGCACTCGCCGCCTTCGACGGCTGGACCGAGCACCCCGCCGACCAGGAACGGCGCGAGTGGATGCGACAGCACACGACCGACACCGAGAGCTACCGGGCCATCTTCGAAGAACTCGACCGGCGCGGCGCCCTCATCGCCCGCGCCACCTCGGCCATGCCCCCGGCCTACCCACCGGTGCAGCCGGCGTGGTGGAAGGGCCGCCGCCTGGCGCGCCCAGGTCGTCGAGATCGAGACCAACCGGGCCCGCCACGGCATCATCGACGCCAATTCACCGCTCGGCCCCGAGCGCGAGGACCGGTCCCAGCGCACCGAGTGGGAGCGCCTCTCCCGTGTTGGGGGACCGAGTCTCGCCCGCGATCAGGGCCAAGTCACGCCCGCGGATGACGCCATGAGCCAGTCCTTGACACCAGTACAGCTCCAGTGTTTCACAAGTGCGGTACCAGAGCCACACTGACGCCGCATCAGTGTCGACCGAAGGATCGCCATGCCCGAGTTCACGATCGCGCTCAGCATCAACATTTCCGTCGAGGACGGGCGCGTGTCCTTTACGTCAGCCACTGTCGCCGCCTCTGACGACGCCGCGCCTGTCGACCTCATGGCGAGCGAATCCGCAGCGTCCGATGGCGGGCTCAGCCAGCCGGTAGTGCGCATGGTCGAGGAGCGCTCACCGCGCACGGAATCGGCCCGCTACCGCCGATTCCTCGTGCGGTGCGTAGAAGAGCTCGGCGCACGACCCGCAACGCCGAACACCGGTGATCGGCCGTACGTCAACATCAACCCGCCTGCTGGCGTCCGCGGTGCGCGGCTTGGTGCGCTGACGCTGACGAGCGGACGCCTGGCCTTCCACGGCATGTCTCCGGAGCTGGCCGACAACTGGCCCGACGCAGAGCCCGTCTCGGTCAACGGCAAGCCCACGTACGTCCGCATTTACCTCCGCGGCGACGAGCAGCTCGAGCAGGGCATGTCGATGCTCCGCACGCTGCTCGAGGAGCGCTGAGCCCCCCAAACCCCCAGGTCCCTTACACAACTCACAAGGAGGCAGAAGTGTCCGGAAAGATCCGATCCACCACATGCTGGTGCGGCGGCGGCGCCGAGCTCGTAGCCGATCAGGGCGGCGAGGCGTACGTCTGCGACCGCGACGCGGCGCACGTCAGCGACACCATCTGGACCGAGGTGCGCTCAACCGACCCGTAGCTGAGCTGCCCGGTGGGCATCTAGTGCCGGCCCCAGAGCCGTTCCTCGCCGTAGCAGAGGACATCGCGCTCTCACATGGCTACTCGCGCCTCCGCTTGGCGCATGTAGCGCCGTGGGGCCGCAGTTCCCTGCCACGGCACCGCGGCGACATACAGCTACTCCGTCTACCAGCTCGAGTACAGCCGCAACCTGATCTTCGCCTCGGACCAGGTGATGGAGCGGCTGTTCGACACCGTGGTGGACCGGACCCGGACCCGGTTGGATGTGCCACGACTACGGACGCTGTTCGGAGTAGGTCAACGACCCCGACCACAGCGGGGACCTGTCGCCTCGACAAGCCGTCGTAATCGAGAGACCGCGGTGGAACCTGACTTTGTTCAAAGTCCACTTCGGGCTGTTGACCTTGACTTGAAGGGCTACACCAAAGGCGAACACGTGCTGCGTTTCGAGGCGATCGTGCACAACACCCGCGCCTTGCACACCGGCAGGGCGCTGGAGAAGTTCCCGGAGATCACCGCCCGGCTCGCCGGGATGGTTGACCGGTTCACCAGCATGCTCGACTGCGTTGACATCGGCTTCCTTGCCGATGGACTGCTGGACGAGCTACCGAAACCCTCTCAGATCGGCGCGACCCGGGTCGGTGGCGTCGATGTCAACAAGCCGCGCACCCGCGCCGCGCTCGCCGCCGTGCTGGCCCTGGCGATCGCCCCGGAGGGGTTCACCGTCGCCGAGTACGCCGCCAAAGTACGAGCCCTCACCGGACAGGACCTGGTGGCCTACACGATCAGGCAGGCCGCCTACGACCTGCGCAAGCTGCGTGGAAGGCACCTGATCGTCAAGCCCGGTCGAACCCGTCGCTATCAGGTGCCTGCCGACGCCGCCCGCACCATTGCCGCGGTCCAGACGCTGCGAGACCGCGTCAGCGCGCCCGTTCTGGCAGGTGTCCGCCGCCCAGGACCCGGACGGACGGCCACCCAAGAATTTTGTTGTCTATGCGGCGGCGGCGGTGACGGTGTTGATGCCGCGGTCTTGAAGCAACGTTCGCATGCCGCGGCGCAGTGTCTCGTAGTCGCGGTCGATCCGGGGTCAAATGTCGATCACAGACGGCAAGCGCCTAGTGATCGTGCACCTGCGAGGCAGGATCGCCTGTGTTGTCACATCCGACGACGGTCGCTCCATTTTGAACGGCATGACTGGGGCTGCCGGGGGTGGAGCTGCTCCCGTTAGGACTCGCGCATAAATAAACCGGTCATCTGAGGGTTCGGCCGATACCGTGTTGGGGTGGCGGTCGATGCGGCGATGGTTGAGGGTGTGCAGCGTCGGATCACGTCGTTGTGGCCGCATCTGAACGAGCGGCAGCGCCGGTTGCTGCTCGGTGCTGAGGCCCGCGAGTTGGGCTGGGGTGGGGTCTCGACGGTCGCCTTGGCGGTCGGGGTGTCACGCTCGACTGTGACCAGCGCGGTGGCTGAACTGGAGTTGCCGCCAGAGTTGGCTGAAGGTCGGTCTCGTCGGGCTGGTGGCGGTTGTAAGAGCGCGGTGGTGAATGACCCGGGGTTGGCTGCGGCGTTGGATGCGCTGGTCGATCCGGAGACCCGTGGTGATCCGGAATCGCCGTTGCGGTGGACGTGCAAGTCGACCCGTCAGCTCGCGAGCGCGCTGACCGCTGACGGCCACCTGTCGTCCGTCAAGTAATTCCCTACCTGGTGGCTGGTTCGGTCATGTAATTCCCTGGTGGCCGGTCACGTAATTCCCTACCCGGGGGCTGTCCGTGAGGACGGCTGCTGGGCGGGTGACCGGTGAGGTCCGCTGTCCCTGTAGGCACCTGCTCGAGGTTGATGGTCGACGCGAGGGTGGGTCTGGATGGCGAGGAGAACGTTTCAGGTGATCGATGTGGTGGAGATCTTGCAGCACTGGCACGCGGGGCGACCGAAGACGGTCGTCGCGGTGAGTTTGGGAGTGGATGTCAAGACGGTCCGACAGTACGTCGCTCCTGCCGAAGCGGAGGGCATCGCACCGGGGGACGGGCTGGTGTGCGATCGGGCGGGCTGGGCGGTGCGGGTCGCGGCCTGGTTCCCCGAGCTGGTCGATGCGCAGGCCCGGAGCCGGACGTGGCCGGTGCTGGAGGACCGCCGGTCCTTGATCGAGACGATGATCGGGACGAACACGCTCGCCACGGTGCATCAGCGGCTTCGTGACGAGCACGGGCTGACGGTCAGCGAGTCCAGCCTGCGCCGCTATGTCGACCTGTCGTTCCCTGACCGCCGGGCGGCGGCGCGGGTCACGGTGCTGCGCGGGGACGTTCCGGTCGGGGAGGCTCAGATCGACTACGGCTACCTGGGTTCCTGGGTGGATCCGGTGGGTGGGCGGCTGCGCCGGGTGCAGGCGTTCGTGGTGGTGCTGGCGTGTTCGCGGCACATGTTCGTGCAGCCGGTGCTCACGGTGGACCAGGCGTCCTGGACGGCGAGCCACGTCGCGGCGTGGGAGTTCTTCGGTGGGGTCGCGGTCCGGTTGGTCAGTGACAACCTCAAGACCGGGGTGGTCAAGCCTGACCTGTACGACCCGTTGATCAACCGGTCGTACGCCGAGATGGCCGAGCACTTTTGGTGGATCCGGCCCGGGCGGTGAAACCTCGCGACAAGCCGCGCGTGGAACGGATGATCCAGTATGTGCGGGACTCGTTCTGGCGGGGCCGGAGCTTCGCCAGCCTGGCTGACATGCAGGCCCGCGCCTTGCTGTGGTGCACCGAGGTGGCAGGGGCTCGGGCGCACCGCGGGCTGGACGGGGCCGGGCCGCTGGCGGTGTTCTGTGCGCTGGAGGCACCTGGGTTGCTGCCGTTGCCGGCCAGGCCGTTCGAGGTCGCCCGATGGGTCTCACCCAAGGTCGCCCCGGACTGCCACATCCAGGTCGACAAGGTGCTGTACTCGGTGCCGTGGGCGCACATCGGGGCCCGCACCGACACCAAGATCACCGAGCGGGTGGTCGCGGTCCATGTCAGTGGGGTGCTGGTCAAGACCTGGCCGCGGGTCGCCCGCGGCCGGTGCACCGACGAAACCGACTATCCGCCGGAGAAGATCGCGTTCTTCTCCCGCAACCCGGTGTGGTGCCGCACCAAAGCAGCCCAGCTCGGCCCGCACGTCGCCGAGCTGATCGGCTCGCTGCTCGCGGTGCGGGCCCTGCACCGGCTGCGCGCAGCGCAGGGCATCCTGGCGCTGGGTGACAAGCACGGGGCCGAGCGGCTGGACGCCGCGTGCGGCCGGGCGACACTGGCCGGGGACCCGACCTACCGCACCGTGCGCGGGATCCTGGCCGCCGGGACCGAACACCGACCCGACACCGGGACGCCCGATCAGACCAGCCCG
>JALZIL010000121.1 GCA_030860305.1 Actinomycetota bacterium | reverse complement strand
GTTCGGCCCCCGGCCCCCACGCCTGGCAGGAGATCTCGTGCAGGCCGCGCTGGGCGATCCGGTACGTGACGGCGCCGCTGGCCAACAGTGTCGTGCGCCAGACGGCGCCGTCCCCGGTCACCCGGTGCGTCGGGTCACCGGCCCCCCGGCGCAGCGGTGACAGGGTCCGGCGAACGTCGACCGGCAGTTCGGGACGGTATGTCGTGCTCGCCTCGGCGCGAGTCGCAGCAGGGGCGGTCACGCGCTCCATTGTGCGGCTAAGGTCCGACACGTGGACAAGGTCGTGGCCTGCGCGGTGGAGGCCGTGGCGGACATCGTCGACGGCTCGTCGCTGGCCGTCGGGGGCTTCGGGCTGTGCGGCATCCCGACGGCGCTGATCGAGGCGCTGCTCGAGACGGGGGTCAGCGACCTGGAGACGGTCAGCAACAACTGCGGAGTGGACCAGTGGGGTCTGGGCATGCTGCTGGCCGCCAAGCGGATCCGGCGCACCACCGGCTCCTACGTCGGGGAGAACAAGGAGTTCGAGCGGCAGTTCCTGTGCGGCGAGCTGGAGGTGGAGCTGACCCCCCAGGGGACGCTGGCCGAGCGGCTGCGCGCAGGTGGTGCCGGCATCCCCGCCTTCTACACGCCGGCCGGTGTCGGCACGCAGGTCGCCGACGGCGGGTTGCCGCTGCGCTACGACGGGGCGGGTGGCGTCGCGCTGGCCTCCGAGCCCAAGGAGGTGCGCGAGTTCGACGGCCGGCGCTACGTGCTCGAGCGGGCGATCCGTACCGACTTCGCGCTGGTGCACGCGCGCTACGGCGACCGGCACGGCAATCTCGTCTACGAGAAGTCAGCGCAGAACTTCAATCCGCTGTGCGCCGCGGCGGGCCGGGTCACCATCGCCGAGGTGGAGCAGCTCGTCGAGCCCGGGGAGCTGGACCCGGCACGGGTGCACACGGCCGGCATCCTCGTCCAGCGGGTCGTGCACGCCCCGGGCATCGAGAAGCGGATCGAGCGACGGACGGTGAGCCGTGCTGACGCGTGAGCAGCTGGCCGCCCGGGTGGCCCGCGAGCTTGCCGACGGCTCGTACGTCAATCTGGGGATCGGCCTGCCGACGCTGGTTCCGAACTACGTCCTGCCCGGCGTCTCCGTCGTGCTGCACTCCGAGAACGGGGTCCTCGGGGTCGGGTCGTATCCCGCCGAGGATGCCGTCGACCCTGATCTCATCAACGCCGGCAAGGAAACCGTGACGGTCCGACCGGGGGCGTCCTACTTCGACTCGGCATCGTCGTTCGCGATGATCCGCGGCGGCCATGTCGACGTGGCGGTGCTCGGGGCGATGCAGGTGTCTGAGCGCGGCGACCTCGCCAACTGGATGATCCCCGGCAAGATGGTGAAGGGCATGGGCGGCGCGATGGACCTCGTCCACGGCGCGAAGCGGGTGCTGGTGATGATGGAGCACACGGCGCGTGGCGGCGCGTACAAGATCGTGCGCGAGTGCTCGCTGCCGCTGACCGGGCTCGCCTGCGTCCAAAGGATTCTCACCGACCTTGCGGTGCTCGACGTCACGCCGGCCGGCCTGGTCCTGCGCGAGACCGCGCCGGGGGTCAGCGTCGACGACGTGCGAGCCGCGACCGCGCCGGAGCTGACGGTCGCCCTCAGCGCATAGGTGACTACCCGGCCCGCTTGCGTCCCTCGGCGGCGTAGGCCGCCCCGAAGCCCACCAACCAGGCCACGTTGCCGACCGCGGCCACGGTGTTGCCCCTGGTCGCCCAGCCGGCCGCGATGAGCACGGCGCCGACCTGCGCCGCGGCGTACGGCACCGGCTCGCGGCGACGCCACAGGTGCAGGAAGCCGGGGACGAAAAGCGTGAAGGGGACGGCGAGAACGTGGCCGGCGACGAGGGCAGCGGTGGCAGGGGTCACCCTGCCAGTGTGCGGCAAGGAAGTTCTCAGGGCGCGCGGAGCCGGACGACCGCCTCGTCGAACGATCCGTCGACGATCTTGTGGCCGTGGTCGAGCAGGATGCCACGACCGCACACCTCCGCGACCGAGTCGATGTCATGGCTGACGACGATCAGCGTGCGCCCCTCGCCGGAGAGCTGCTTGATGCGCGCGAGGCACTTGCGCTGGAACGGCTCGTCGCCCACGGCGAGGATCTCATCGACGAGGAAGATGTCCGGCTCGGTGTGGACGGCGACACTGAAGGCCAATCGCAGGAACATGCCCGAGGAGTAAAACTTCACCTCCGTGTCCAGGAAAGCCTCGATCTCGGAGAATTCGACGATCGAGTCGAACTGGCGGCGCAGCTCGGCCTCGCTCATCCCCAGGATCGCGCCGTTGAGGAAGATGTTCTCCCGACCGGTCAGGTCCGGGTGCAGCCCAGCCCCTACCTCGATGAGTCCCGCTACGTGTCCACGCACCCGCACCGTGCCGTTATCGGGCCGCATCACCCCGGAGATGAGTTTGAGCAGCGTGCTCTTGCCGGAACCGTTCAGACCGAGCAGACCAACTGTCTCGCCCTGTTCGACGGTGAGTGACAGATCGTTGATGGCCTGAAACTTGTCGGTGAGGGGACGGCCCTTGGTGACCAGAACAGCCAACTCCTTGAGTGACCGGCCTCGCCGCAGAACGAAGCCCTTCGACACGTGGTCAACCTGGATGACTGTGGTCATGATCAAAGTTCCTGCGCGAAACGGCCTTCAAGCCGTGAGAAGGCGACTTGTCCGATGACCAGCAGTATCAATGATCCGAGCAAGGCGACGATGCCGCGTGTGAAGAGGTCGGGAATGATCTCTTCGAAGGCGGGTGCCTCGGGCGTGCCGATTGCCCCAGGATACCAGAACGCGCGTTGAAAGAGTTGGGCGGCGATCGTCAGTGGATTGGCCAGATAGAGCTGCTCCAACCACGCCGGGCCGATCGCTTCCTTCGCGAACGACCACGGGTAGAGAACAGGTGAGAGCCAGACGACGACGACAAGCACGAGGTCCACGACGTTCTCGAAGTCCCGGTAGTAGACGTTCAGGGCCGCCAGCATGAGGCCGAGACCGGTGACGAGGACAGCCACGACAGCGAAACCGAGCGCGGCGGCGGCGAACGCGCCGTCCGACGGGCTCCAGCCCACCAAGAGCGCGCCGACGAAGAGAACGACCACCTGTGGCAGCAGATGTATCGCCGCGACATAGGTGGTCGCCACCGGAAAAAGCTCACGTGGCAGATAGATCTTCTTGACGAGGGCGGCGTTGCGGACAATCGACCGGGCGGCATTGCCGAATGCCTCCGAGAAAAAATTGAGCAGCACGAGACCGGAGAACAGGTAGACCGCGAAGTCCTCCAGCGAACGGTTGAGCCTGAGAAATACTCCCAAGGCGAAGAAGTAGACCGCGAACTGCACGCCTGGTTTGACGTAGGACCAGAGCAAGCCGAGCACTGACCGGTGATAGCGGACCCGCATCTCTTGCCGAACGATCAGCCGAAGCAGATAACGTTGTCGGAAGACGTCCAGCAGGCCGGCGCCACGCCCGGGCTCGACCAGCCCGGGCAGGGGCGCCGCCCTCACAACCGCTTCTCTGCCGACATCTGCGCGGCTGCGTCGAGCCCGGCGAACGTGGAGCTCCAGGCCTGGGGCGAGGTGAGGTCCCCACTGGCCTGCTTGTAGCGTCGGCTCAATTCAGGCCATTCGGCGATCAGCCGACGATTCAGCTGGATGCTGCGCTGCAACAGTGCAACGAAGCGCGCCCGGTCGCGCCGGTGCCACGCGGCGGAGGTGCCATCGGCGGTCGAGACGACGGCGCTGTCGAGCGAGGACAGACGCCACCAGCGGGCATCCATGGCCGGGACGATTGCCTGGGGTGCACGCTCATCGCCGTCGCGGGCGGGCAGGGTCTGTCGAACCATCGCCAGCGCAGCGGTCCGGGCAATGGCCAGCGGGCCACGGGGCGCCTGCGGCGGGCGGTCCGTGCGTGGCGGCTTGCGGCGCCTGGCAGCGGGAAAAGCAGTGACCTCCTGCTTCGCTTGGGCATCTGGGAAGCCGGCGCGGATGGCCCGCACCTCCGGCAGGACGGTGGCAAGGGTGGCATGCAGATGTTCCGGGCCGGACAAGATGTCCTCCAAGGCCTTGTTGCGCAACGAGGCAGCGGAGTACTGCATGGAGATCAGGTGCTTGATCTGGTGCTCCAGGCTCTCCCGCACGGCTATGCCGCCCCGCTCGAAGGGCGAGTGCAGAAGTGCGGTGACAAGCTTGTTACGAAGGTGGAAGTAGGCCTGCCAGTCCAGCCGGTCGTCCTTCTCCGTCCAGGGCATGTGCCAGACGGCCATCCCAGGGAACGACACCGTGGGATACCCCGCCTTCCCTGCCCGGAGTCCGAACTCAGCATCGTCCCACTTGATGAACAGCGGCAACGCCAAACCGACGGTCTTGAGCACCTCCAAGGGGATCAGGCACATCCACCAGGCGTTGTAGTCGACGTCGATCCGCCGATGCATCCACGGGGTCGCGCGCAACCCCTGGCCGCGGAAGTCGTGGTCCTCGAACGCATGGTCCGCCGGGCCCCATTCGAAGCGCCACGGGCGCACGACCTCACCGAAACTGTGCAGCCGTGAGGGGGCCATCAGGTTGAACATGTGTCCGCCGACGATGGTGGGTTGCCGGCACAGGTCACCGAAGGTGGCCCCGCGCAAGATGCACTCCGGTTCAGCTGCGACGTCGTCGTCGATGAGCAGGACGTAGCGGCTGCGGCCTACGTTCAATGCCTCGAGCATGCCCCGAGCGAAGCCGCCGGAGCCGCCGAGGTTGGGCTGATCGACGATCCGGACCGCGTCACCGATGTCGGCGAGGACCTGCTCGGCTTCAGCCTGGTCGCGCACCTTGTCGGTGCCCTGATCGACGACGAGGACCTCGTCGATGATCGCCATGGTGTCGGGAGCCGACGCGAGCTGACGCAGAAGGTCGAGTAGGTAGGTCGGACGGTTGTACGTGGTGATGCCCAGGCTGACCGTGCCGGCGGGCTCCTCGAGCCGCTCCACGGGTCCGCTGACGCCCGTGGCGCGCCACTCGGCCCACTCGAGGGCTGTTTCGGCACGGCCGGCCACGATGTCGAACCAGTACCAACCGCCGTCGCCGAACCGGCTGAGCGACAGCGGGAACGACAGCCTGCGGACCTCGTCGGCGCCCGCGTCGCTGCTGGACGAGGTGACCCGCTCACTGCTTCCGGCGGCAGTCGACCGGTAGACATTGACGGCACCCGGACCTCTCACGTGCACGTGCAGTTCGATCTCCTCGACCACCGTCCAGCGGCGCCAGTAGCTGGCTGGGAAAGCATTGAAGTAGGTGGCGAAAGAGACCCGGGTGCCGGCCTGGATGAGCAAGCGGTGCCGGTCCATGACGTTCTCCGGGTGCTGTTCCCGGGGCCGCTCGCTGACGGCGACCTCGTCAGGCAGCGCCGCATTGGGAGCCGCGCCCAACTCGACGTAGAGCGGCAGCACATCGGCGTCGCGGCCGAGCGGCAGGACGACACGCTGCAAGGTCCGGCCAGGCGCCAGATCGGCCGTGGTCATGCAGACACCCCCTTGCGCAGGGGAGCGCCGACAGTGAGGTGCGGCCTGAGGACATCCTCGTAGGATGTCAAGGCTGCGGCGATGGCCATGTGCATGTCAAGATACTGGTAGGTGCCGAGGCGACCGCCGAAGAAGACATTCTCTTCCGCGTCGGCCAACTGCCGGTATCGAAGCAGCATCTCCCGGTCGACAGGAGTATTGATCGGGTAGTAGGGCTCGTCGTCGTCATCGGCAAAGCGGCTGAACTCTCGCATCACCACGGTCTTGTCGTCAGGATAGCTGCGCTCGGGATGCAGGTGCCGGAACTCATGGATGCGCGTGTACGGCACGGCTGCATCGGCGTAGTTCATGACCGACGTGCCCTGATGGTCCTTCACCGGCATGACCTCGGTCTCGAAATCCAGTGTGCGCCAGCCCAGCCGGCCCTCTGAGTAGTCGAAGTAGCGGTCGAGCTGACCGGTGTAGACGACCGGAGCCGAGCCGACGACCTCCGATCGGACGTCGAAGAAGTCGGTCTTCAACCGGACCTCGATGAGCGGATGGTCAGCCATGCGCTCCAGCCATGCGGTGTAGCCGTCGGTCGGCAGGCCTTCGTACTTGTCGGCGAAGTAACGGTTGTCATAGGTGTAACGCACCGGCAGTCGGCTGATGATCGAGGCCGGTAGATCGGTCGGGGCAGTCTGCCACTGCTTGGCGGTGTAGTCACGGATGAAGGCCTCGTAGAGCGGCCTGCCGATCAGCGAGATGGCCTTGCCTTCGAGATTCTTGGCTTCGCCCGACCCGATCTCTGCAGCCTGTTTCGCGATCAGGTCCTTGGCCTCATGCGGTGAATACGCCGCCGAGAAGAACTGGTTGATCGTCCCCAGATTGATCGGCAACGGGTAGACCTCGCCGGCATGCACGGTATAGACGTGATGCTGGTAGGGGGTGAAGCTGGTGAACCGGTTGACATACGTCCAGACCCGCTCGTTCGAGGTGTGGAACAGGTGCGAGCCATAGCGGTGAACTTCGATGCCGGTGTCGGCGTCAGGCTCGCTGTAGGCGTTGCCGCCGATATGGTCGCGGCGCTCGAGGACAAGCACCGGCAGGTGCAGCTCCGTGGCGACCCGCTCGGCCACTGTGAGCCCGAAAAACCCGGATCCGACGACGACGAGGGCAGGCTGCACTGAGCGTTCTCCAATGGTCGGGTCGTATACGCGCTACAACAGGCTAGTCGGCACTGCTGTGGTCCAGGCGCTCGCCACCCCGGGGCCGACCACGAGCCGACAGCCGCTCTGGGTTGGTTGTTGTGGCATCCTCAGGCGAGTTCCGGCGCCAGTTCGGCGACCCTTGCATGTAGTTCCTTGACTCGCTGGGCTTCTGTCGCCGGCATGACCAAGGTCGCAGCCGGCGTATGCACCACGACGAGGTCCTCGCACCCGACCAGCGTGACGAGATGGTCGGGGTCGGAGGAGGCGACCACATTGCCGCGGCTCGCGATCAACACGGCACGGGCAGCACCCACCATGTTGCCCTGCTCGTCGGCTCCGAGCGCCTCGCCGTAAGCCGACCAGGACCCCACGTCCAGCCATCGAGCCACCAGTGGCAGGGCGACGACGGTGAAGTCCTGGGACGTAGCGGCTGGCTCCATCACACCGTAGTCGATGCTCAGTCGGGCCAGGCTCGGCCAGGCTTCAGCGGCGAGCCGATCCCAGGCAGATGAGTTGTAGGCGGCTCCCATGGACCGCAGCAAGGCTCCGGACTGCGGAACAAAGGTGTCGACGGCCCGCAGCAGCGTGGCGGCGCGCCAGACGAACATGCCCGAGTTCCACAGGTATCGCTGCGGACCCGCCTTCAAGAAACCGGATGCGACAGCCAGCGTCGGCTTCTCTCTGAACGACGACACCACATGCGCGCCGCCCTCCAGCGGCGCCCCCAGTTCCAGATAGCCAAGGCCGGTGGCAGCGGAGTCAGGAACGACTCCGAAGGTCACCAGGACGTCAGCACGAGACTCGGCCAACGCGAAGGCCGAGTTCAGTGTCACCGCGAACGATGACAGCGGCTCGATGAGGTGGTCGGCGGTCAGGACGGCGATGACAGCGTCGGGGTCCCGCTCGGCGATGACTGCGCAGCCCAGCGAGATGGCCGCAAGCGTGTCACGACCGGACGGCTCGATGATCAAATGGTCTGACTGCAAGCCCTCGACAGCGGTGACCGGGGCACGCAGCTGCTCGCCGGCGACCAGCCAAGTCCGTGCTACCGGGACCACCGCTGTCGCGCGGGAGACCGCGAGGTCCACCAACGACCGTCCGGCCAGCAGCGGCACCAACTGCTTCGGTCGTGCGGCGGTCGAATACGGCCACAGCCGGGTGCCTGCTCCACCCGCGAGGATGAGGGCGTGACGCATCCAGGACCCTTGCGCTCAGGGCTGCAGCGCGCGCAGATAGCTGGCCAGATGGGCCTCGGCCGAAGCGGCCCAGGTGAACTCGAGGGATCGCTCGTGACCAGCGGCGCTCAGTGCGGCCCGCCGATCAGCGTCGTCGTAGAGCGCGGTGAGGGCCGCCCCGATCGACTCGGCGTCGGGCTCGGTATAGGCGACGGCGTCGCCGCCGACCTCCGGCAGGGACAGCCGCGCCGTGGTCAGGACCGGCGCGCCGCAGGCCATCGCCTCGAGCACCGGTAGCCCGAACCCCTCACCATGGCTCGGGTAGGTGACGATGCGGGCGCCGCCCAGATATCCCGGCAGGTCGGTGAAACGCAGGTAGCCGGGACGCAGGACGCGCAGGTGCGAAGGGACCTGGGCGACCGCCCCGTCAACGTGATCGTCCCACCCGGAACCGCCGGCCAGCACAAGCGCAGGCGCGTCCTCCCGCTCGGCGAAGGCCGTCACCCAACCGCGGACGAGACCTGGCACGTTCTTGCGGGGTTCGAGCATGCCGAGAAACGCAAGGTAGGCCTGGCCTCCAAGGCCGAGCCGCGCCTGCACCCGCTGCTTCTCAGCGTCGCTCGGCAGGTGGAAGGTGCGGGGGTCCACCCCGTGATAGGCGACGTCGATCGTCGTGGCGTCGGCGTCCAGCACCCGGATGACCTCGTCACGAGTGGCCTTGCTGGGAACCACGACGCGAGCGGCCCGACGCACCGCGGTGCGGGTCGCGGACCGGAAGAATGTCCCCTTGACCGTACTGTGCAGCGCGGGCTCGGTGAAGAACGTCGCGTCGTGGATCGTCACGACGACGGGCCGGCCCGAGCGAAGTGGCATCGTGTAGTGCGGTGAGTGCACGACATCGGCCTCGACCTGCTCGGCCACCAATGGCAGCCCGGTCTGTTCCCAGGCCAGGCGGGCCGGCCGGTGGGCGATCGCGGCGGGTCCGGCAACGACGCGCGCCTCCGGGGCCATGCGCCCGTAGCGCTCGGCATCGGCCCGCTGACAGACGATGGCCAAGTTGGCATGGACGTCGTGAAGCGCCGCGATCAGGCCGTCGACGTAGCGCCCCACCCCGCCGCGATCTGCCGGGACCGCGGAGGCGTCGACCAGCACGCGGGCAGCCACACGAGCTCCTTCGTGGTGTGCGTCGAGGTCGACGTCGAGAGCATCAGCCTACTTCCACGAACTGTCGTGGGAAGGGAGGTGCGCTGGCCGGAACACCGGCTGCCGTCTGCAACGCAGATCATGGGGCTGACGGGCAGGTGTCCCCGGACCGGCTCCGGACCGATTGTCGGCCCGCGGGCCGAGCAAGGCGCGTGGCCATCAAGGAGCCCAGCTTCGAGCGTCACCAGCTCTGGAAGCGGCCAGCAGTGCGAGAAGAGTGCGGTCGGGCCAGGTCAGAGGCCGTCGGAGAGCCGCCGTAACGGTAGGGGGTCAGCCGGGTACGGTGGCGCGGTGACCGGATTCGCGCCGTCTCGTCGTCGCGACGACCCCGGTCCCCCCCATCCCGAGCGGCGGGCCGTCGGTCGTGGGGAGAGCCCACGGCTGCTGCGGGCACTGTGGGCGTTCGGCGGGATCTCCGGACTTGGCTGGTGCCTCGACACCGCGGTCTTCGTGGCACTTGTCTACGGTGTGGGGCTGGCGCCTGGAAGGTCGAACGTGATCTCCGCCGGCCTCGCCGTCGTCTTCGTCTTTCTGTGCAGTCACGAGTCGGTCTTTGCGGGAAAGCGCCGAAGCAGGTATCAGCACCTGACGCTGTATGCGATCTGCCAGGTGGTGCTCGTTCTCGCTGCCTCCTGGCTCGTGAGCATTCTCGTCACGACGACGCGTGGCGAGCCATGGGTCGTGAAGGCAGCAATCACACCGCTGACCTTCGCTGCCAACTTTGTGGTGATGAGCATGATCACCCGTGTTCGTACTCCCCGCTGCGAATGCGACCCGGCGTGAGTGACGGGTTGCTGCTCTTCATTCCCGCGTTCAACTGCGCCGATCAGATCGGACGAGTTCTTGCACAGTTGACGCCTGCTGTGCAGCAGGTCTTCGACGAGGTGCTCGTGGTAGACAACCGCAGCGTCGACAACACGGTCGAGGTAGCCAGAGACGGCCTTCGCGCACTGGGCCACGTGCGGACCAGGCTCCTGGTGAACGACGAGAACGTAGGTCTGGGCGGGTCGCACAAGGTGGCCCTGCAGCACGCGCTGAAGGAGGGGCACGCATTCTGCGTGGTATTGCACGGCGACGACCAAGCTGCCGTCTCTGACGTCCTGCCGCTGCTCAGTGACGATCGGCACCAGGAGTACGACGCATTACTGGGGTCCCGCTTCATGGCCGGGGCCCGCCTGGAGGGCTACTCGACGTTTCGCACCGTCGGAAACCGCATCTTCAACGTCCTGTTCAGCGTGGCAGCCAGGCGACGCGTGCTCGACCTGGGCAGCGGACTCAACGTCTTTCGGGTGTCCTGTCTCACCGACGGTTCGTACCTGCGGCTCGCTGACGACTTGACGTTCAACTACTACCTGATCCTCCTGGCCGCGCGGCGCGGATGGCGCCTGCACTTCTTCCCGATCACGTGGCGGGAAACGGACCAGCGGTCGAACGTGAAGATGCTGTCCCAGTCGCGGCGGATGCTCCGGCTTCTCGCGGGCTACCTGCGTGACCCGGAAGCCACCCTCGCAGCCGGATGCGAAAGGCCGGGTCGCGACTACCTCTCCACCACCGTCTACGACTCGAGCCCATGATCACGTCAGCGGCTGATGCTGCGAGCTTGCGCCTCACACCGCTGCGACGGAAGCGATGGCATCGGGCCGAGCTGCTCGCAGCGCTCGCCGGCGTGGCCGGGCTCGTGATTCTTGCGATCGCGACCCTCATCCCTCCAGGCCGCGACCGTCTGGATGTTCTCCCTGGCTGGTCCCTGAGGGTGCTTGCCGCTGCTGCCGTCTACGCCGTCGGCCACCTCCTGCGCGGTCTGCGACTGGTCGTGCTGCTCCATGACTCCCGAGTGGGAGCACGTCGCATCCTGTCAGTCCACCTTTTCACGGCCGGACTTGCCTTGCTGCTGCCCTTCCGGCTCGGTGACCTGCCGCGCATTCGTGCCACCGGCGTCCTCGTCGGCAACATGAGCCGCGGCCTGGTGGCCGTCGTGCTCGAGCGACTGCTGGACGTGGCTGTCGTCCTCTCGCTCGGCCTGGTCGCAACCGCGACCGCCGGCGGATCCATGGCAGCCTTCGCGCCCGTCCTCGTCTTCTCGACAATCTTCGTCGTGGTCGCGGTGGCGACGTTGACCTTCCTTCCGGCCTACCTACGAGCAGTGAGTCTCTACATCGTCCGGCGACCTCAGGCGCCGGGCGGCGAGCGGTTGCTCGGAGTCCTCGAGCGAATGCTGCACATCGTCGATCAGGCTCCATACCTGCTGCGCCGGCGAACGTCGACGCTGGTGCTGCTCACGGCCCTGATCTGGATGGCTGAGTTGTCGGCGCTGGGCATCGCCGTCCCGGCACTCGGCGGCGACCCGGTTCAACTGGCCCGGGGGCTGCTGTCCTTCCTCTCGTCCTTGTCCTCGGGCTCCGTTGCCTTGGCGAGCCAATCCGGACAGTCACCGCAATACCGCACGGTGCTTCTCGTGCCACTGCTCTGGGCTTCCGCCGTGTCCGGGGTGCTCCTGGCCCGGCAGCTGCTGCCGCGCCTGACTCGGCCGGGCAGGCCGTCCTGGTGATGAAGGGCGGCGTGACCTTCGTCTACGACGACGTGGTCCCCGTCCCCAACGACATCCGGGCCAGCACCGGCGTGCGCGCGTTCGGAGACCTGCTCAGTCGAGGTACCCGGCTGCGGGACTCGTTGGCCGGCTTGCTCATGGGAGCCGGCTGTGGTGAGACCGTACATCTGCTGAACCTGCGCGAGGTGGCCGGCCTGCAGGAGCGTCTGCGGCTCGGTAGCGCGGCGCACCGTTACCTTGTTCTGCCCAGCAACCGTGTCCCGTCGCTCGCGGAGACCCAGACGAGACTGTTTCTCCGGAAGTTTCTGCATCTGAGCATGCCCGTCGTGCTGGTTGATGACGACCGGCAGCCGACCGGCGGGCTGCTGCTCGATACAGCACTACTGCACGGATACCTGGCCGCGATACTCGCAGACGCACGGGCCGACTACCTGGAGGACGTGATGGAGCAGTGCGAGCTCGTACCGGACGGGCTTCATCTGGTCGATCTGCGCGATCAGCTTGCGTTCACGGAATTTCTCAGCAGCGGCTTTTCGGTGCGCCACTTCAACCAGATAGACCGCGACCGATTCGTCGTGACCAAGCGCTCCGCTGACAAGGACAAGATGCGCCGGGAGGCGAACTACCACCGCCTGCTCCCAGACCACGTTCAACACTTCTTCGTCCAGCCCTTCGGACTGAGTGAGGACGCCTCAGGGGCGAGCTACCGCATGCGCAGGATGCACATCCCGGATACGGCGGTTCAATGGGTCCATCGCGCCTTCGCGCCTGCCGACTACGAACGCTTCCTCGACCATGTGTGCCACTTCCTGAACGTACGACCGGTGCGAGCGGTCGCGCATGCAGACGCACAGCGTCGCGCCGACACGCTTTACGTGGACAAGGTCCGCGACCGGATCGAGGTCCTGATGCAGACCGCCGTGGGACGAGACATCGATGCTCTGCTCCAGGCCGGACACCGAGGCGGGATCGAGGCCCTTTTCAGAGATTACCTTCTCGTACACGCACAGCTGACGAAACCGCGCCACCCGACTCGCTTGGCCCTGACCCACGGTGACCTGTGCTTCTCCAACATCTTGTACAGCCAGCCGAGTCAGCTTCTCCAGTTGATCGACCCGCGAGGCGCGGACAACGATGACGAGCTGTACGACGACGCCTACTACGACGTGGCAAAGCTCAGCCATTCTGTGCTGGGAGGGTACGACCTGATCCAGGCTGGGCTGTACCACCTCGTGTACAGCGAGGACCTGATGCTGAACCTCGAGCTTGACGAGGTCGGGCTTGCCGATCTGCAAGCGTCGTTCGTACGTCGCATGGAAGATCTTGGATATGATGTGCAGCTCATGAGACTTTATGAAGCGTCACTCTTTGTCAGCATGCTGCCGCTACACGTCGACGCACCCAAAAAGGCGCTTGCCTTTGCCCTGCGAGCCCGCCAGATCGTTGACGCTCTTTCCTCCGCACGTGATGGGGACTTCTGAACCCGATGATCAACACTGGTAAGTGCATCGTCATGGACGTGGACGGAACGCTCTGTCCCGTCAAGGGTCCCGGCGAGGAATACGCCACCTTGGCCCCGTATGACGACGTCCTACGTCGGCTGCGGGCACTTCGCGCAGAGGGTTGGTACATCATCCTGGCCACGAGCCGGAACATGCGCTCTTTCGAAGGCAACATAGGGCTGATCAATGCCCGCACCCTTCCGGTGCTCGTGGCTTGGCTCGAGGTCAACGACGTGCCGTTCGACGAGTTGCACGTGGGCAAGCCGTGGGCCGGCCGGGCCGGATTCTATGTCGATGACCGAGCCATCCGGCCGGCCGAATTCGTGCGGCACAGTGTTGGAGAGATCGAGCGCATCATCGACCGGGACCGGAGCCAGCCCGCATGACGACCGTCGTCGTGACGATGGCCGGCCGAAGTCAGCGATTCCGTGATGCCGGCTACGACGCACCGAAGTTCACGATCGAAGTGCATGGGCGGACCCTGTTCGAGTGGTCGTTGAGGAGCCTATGGTCGTGGCTGACCTTGGACGACGTTCACCTCATTCTCGTCTCACGACGAGAGGACGCAGCTCAGGGGTTCGTCCGCCGGCGGTGCGAAGCTTTCGGCATCGCCTCCTGGTCTCTCGTCGAGCTCGACCACACCACCGATGGTCAGGCGACCTCTGTGCTCGCGGCACTGCCTCAGGTGGTGGATCTGGATGCCGCACTGCTCATCTACAACATCGACACGCATGTGGATCCGGCCGTGCTGTCAGCTGACCGCGTGCGGGGTGACGGATGGCTGCCCTGCTTTCCGGGACGAGGCGCAGCCTGGAGCTTCGCGCGGGCCGACCAGGACGGAAGGGTGCTCGAGGTACGCGAGAAGCAGAGAATCTCGGACGACGCCACGATCGGGCTGTATTGGTTTCGTTCCTTCCGCTTGTACGAGAATCTCTACGCGCAAGCGTCGCAAGCGGGCCGCGGCCTGCATGCTGGTGAGCGCTACATCGCACCTTTGTACGACGACCTCGTCCGGCGGGGCGGAACGGTTTACCTCGAGCGGCTGCCGTACGAAGCGGTTGTGCCTTTGGGCACCCCAGCTGAGGTGGAGGCCTTCCGGGTCAGGGCCGCCATCGGTGGGTCCGCACGATGAGCCTGCTGGTCGACCGTCCTGCCGTGACGCGAGCAAGCGAGCAGGGTCGCCCTCCGGCGACGCGGCTACTGAAGTGGATCTTCGTCTATCTGCTCGGGCAGGCAATCTTCTTCTACGTTCTGCGAAAGCTGGATCGCCGCTTTTTCTGGCTTGATGATCAGCAGGTCCAATTTCTTCCCACCTACCACTGGTTCGGACGCAACCTCCTCGACGGACGTCCACCGCTCATGTCGCCGGAACTGGGCAACGCGGGCAACTTCGTCGCCGACGCGCAGTACGGGGTGTACGACCCAGGCCACTGGCTGTTGAGCGCTCTCGTCAGCCGCGCCGAGAACCTCAATGATGCGGCCTGGATCATGAGTGGCAGCTGTGTCGTTGTGCTTGGCCTAGGGGTCATCGTTCTGCTCTCGCACTACCGGTGTCCGCCGCTGTTGTCGGTTGCCGCGGCACTGGGCCTCGCCAACACCGGGTTCTTTCTGTGGTTCGGCAGCTCCTATTGGCCGCTCATGCTCAGCACGGCCTGGTTGCCCTGGTTCTGGTACGGCTTGGCGACGCCCCATCGCAGGGGAGTCGTGATCGTCGGGCTCAGCGCCTACCTGCTCGTTGGCGCCGGCTATCCCTACAATCTCATCTTCGCCGCGGCCACGGTTCTCGCCCAGGCCGGCGAGCGCTGGCTTCGCAACGGATTTCGGGCGGTCGTGGCGCGAGAGGCACTGGCACGCGCCGCAGCGGGAGTTGCTGGAGTGATCGCCGGGCTGCCGACCCTACTGTCTCTGGCGCAGATGATCCCCTTCACCACGCGGACGTTCCCGGCCGGCCCACTCGGCAATCCGGGGGGGTATACCCCGAGTCTGCTGGACGCGCTGGTCGGCGGCAGCACGCTGACGCCGCTCGTCACGTCGTACTACTTCGGCAACCTGTTGCTCGCGCCAGTCGCGGCCACAGCCGTTTTCGCCGTGCCAGCTCTGGTCCTGGTGCGCTGGCGTGCCGTGTGGCGGCGCCCGGGTGTGCTCACCGCGCTGGCGTTGCTGGCCCTGGCCGCGGTGGCAACGCAGACGCCAACCTACGTCGGACCGCTTCGCTACCCCTGGCGATACCTCGCCCTTATCGGCCTTTACATGCCCCTGCTCGTCGCTCTTGGCCTCACCTACGGCGCGGCTTTCACGAGGAAACGCCTGATCGCAGCTGCTGTGATTCTCGCCGGTCAAGCCGGATTGGCGGTGTTGAGAGTCCCGGCCCTGGTGAGCTGGCACCTTGTCGCCCTGCTGGTCGCCTCACTCGCCGTGGCGGGTCTGGTCGCAGCCACATCCGCTACTCGACGCTCGCTTGTCGTCGCCGGCATGGCAGCGTTGCTGACTACTTCCGTCGCCGCGCCTCTGGTCGGCGAACGCAGCGCAGTGTCCTCCCAGGCACGTCTGGACATCGCCGCGGGCGCGCCCGTGACCGGGCGGCCCTCGCGCAGCCTCGTCACACGTCCAGAATGGGGTGAAACCGTCGCCGATTTCCGCAAGCAGTCGGTCGCGATCGGCGACCACATGACCGTGCTGGCGTGGGGAGGCGATCTCACCGTACCTGCGTCGGGGTGGGGCAACGGCGTGCTCCTCGGCAACGCCAATCTGCTGGCCGACCTGCAGCCGGGCTTCTCCTACGCGGCCTCAGCGCAATCCGGGTGGGCGGTCCGGGGATGTCAGGACCATGTGGGCCAACACCTGGACCTGCCTGGCTGTGTCCAGGGCCTTTTGGCGCCCGTCCCGGGCCTGGACGACGTGCCGTGGGTAGATGCCATGTCGTCCGACGAGGTCCTGCTGTCACAAGGCACTCCCCTTCCGATCACGGCCTACTTCGATCAGCGTTGGCGGGCCGCTGGCTCGATGGGTGCTTTCCGACGTTACGTGCGGGAGACGGCCACAGTGGGACGGGTCACGGGTACAGCGGGCCAGGTGACCCGGCTCGAGCAACGCAAAGGCGACGCTCGACTCGCTTTCGGGGGTCGACCCTTCGACTCCTACCGCGTCGCGACGGGGGCGGGGGGCGGGGAGTTGGTGATGCGCATCCCCTACTGGCCCGGACTGCGAGCCTCAGTGGACGGTCGCGCCGTCTCGGTGACCGATGTCGATCGCACCCTCACCGTGGTTCGCCTGCCGGCGGACCTGGACCAGGCCACCCTGCAGCTGGAGTTCCGACCCGTGGGCGAGGTCCTGCTCTGGCCGAGCATGGCCCTCGGCGTAGTCGGTGTGCTCCTCGCGACCGCCGCTGCTCGCCCGTTTCGACGGCGCGAGCGATCCGGCGCTGTGCCAGTGCCAGGGTCACCGGCCACGGCCCCGTCTGCCCCCGTCGAGTGCTCCGGGCGACCAGAAGCCCGGCCCGAGATGTCCGGACCGGGCTACTAGCCTGACAAGCGCTGGCTGGGCGCCGTCGTCGTTACGTGACGGCTACCTGACTGTCGTCGTCCCGGTGCGGGCGTCCCAGGTGATCGAGCCGCGCTGGAAGTCGCTGCGCTTGCCACCAGACACGTCGTACTCATCGCTGACCGGGTAGCCCAACGAACCGCGCTCCGAACCCAGGCTGGCCCAGCGGTTGCGGATCGCGCCACGCACCTCGTGGGTGCCCGACGCCGCGCTGTGAATGATCGTCCCGCCCTGGAAGTGGTTGTACCAACCCAGCCCGTCACCGGTGCGCGCGTCACTGGTCACCGGGTAACCCAACGGACCGCGCTCGGAACCCAGCGCCCCCCACCGGCTCCGGATCGAGCCACGCACGTCCTGCGCGCCGGACGCCGCGCTGAAGATGATCGTTCCGCCCTCGAAGTGGTTGTACAGACCCAGCCCGTCCCCGGTCCGGGCGTCACTGGTCACCGGGTAGCCCAACGGACCGCGCTCCGAACCCCGCGATGCCCAGTGGCTGCGGATCGCACCCCGGACGTTCTGCGCGCCGGTGGCACCGGTGTAGAGGACCGTCCCGCCCTGGAAGTGGTTGTACCAACCCCGACCGTCC
>JALZIL010000101.1 GCA_030860305.1 Actinomycetota bacterium | reverse complement strand
GGTCGGACCAAGCACGCGGGTGTCAGCGCGCTCCGGGAGGCTCCGCCCAAGCGTGCGCACCGCGTCGATACCCGCGAGCGAGTGCGCGGTGCTTGCGCCCCGCGGTTCGCCGGCGCCGCCAAGCTAGTGCGCTGACCACATACGTTCACCGGGTCTGACGACACGCCCGCTGGGGTCCGCGCTATCGATGTCTGTTCCCCTCACTCTCGTAGCGACGTGATCGCTGTCGAGGGTGAGGCCGCGGAATGGCAGAGCCGGTGAGAGCACGGCGGCTGACTGACCAGGAAGGCCGGAAGCTGCAGCAGATCGTGCGGCGGGGCAAGCACGAGTCGGTCCGGGTCCGGCGGGCGATGATCATCATGGCGTCGGCGTCGGGGACGACGGCGCCGGCGATCGCGCGCCTGGTCGCGGCGCATGAGGACACGGTGCGGGACGTCATCCACGCCTTCAACGAGCGGGGGCTGGCCGCGCTGGATCCTCAGTGGGCGGGAGGCCGTCCCCGCCAGATCAGCAGTGACGACGAGGACTACATCATCGCGACGGCCACGACGCGCCCGGCCAGGCTGGGACGCCCGTTCACGCACTGGAGCATCCGCAAGCTCGCCGACCATCTCGACAACAACACCGTCCGCCAGGTGAAGATCGGCCGGGAACGGCTTCGCCAGATCCTGCACACCCGTGGGGTCTCCTTCCAGCGCACCCGCACCTGGAAGGAGTCCAAAGACCCGGACAAGGACGCCAAGCTGGACCGGATCGAGGAGGTGACCAGCCGGTTCCCCGACCGCTGTTCGCCTTCGACCAGTTCGGGCCGCTGTCGATCCGGCCCTGTCACGGCACCTGCTGGGCGCGCCGCAAGCACCCGGACCGGCTCCCGGCCACCTACCACCGCACCCACTCAAGTCGATCCGCGCCGCCCGCCCGGACGGCGCCCCGATCTATGTGATCCTGGACAACCTGTCGGCCAACAAGACCCCGGCCATCCGGGCCTGGGCCGCCCGCCACAAGGTGAAGCTGTGCTTCACCCCCACCAGCGCCTCGTGAGCCAACCCGATCGAGGCCCAGTTCGGGCCGCTGCGCACCTTCGTGATGGGCAATTCCGACCACGAAAGCCACCCCGCTCTGGCCCGCCGCCTGCACGCCTACCTGCGCTGGCGCAACGCCAACGCCCGCCACCCCGACGTCTTGGCCGCAACGCCGCGAACGCGCCCGCATCCGCAGTGAGCGCCAGCAACGCTGGGGTCGCCCGAACCCAAGCCGCCTGACACACCCGGCGAACGTTCAGGGACAGCGCACTAGCTGTTGGAGGGCCGCGCCTACTTTCGCACGCGGAAGCGGAGCATCGTGATGGCGCCCGACTGGGTGTTGCTGAAAGGTTCCAGGTCGATCCTGTCGAGGCTTGGGGGCGAGAAGCGGACGCCGTCGCCGAGTAGCACCGGTAGGACATACACCAGGATCTCGTCGACGAGCCCGCGCTGCAGGCACTGGGCGGCCACGTCGGCACCGAGGATCTCCAGGTTCTTGCCGCCCGCGGCGCTGCGTGCCGTGGCAACGGCTTCCTCAAGTCCACAGGTGAGGAATGTGACGGTAGGGTCCGGCTCGTCGGGAGGCTTGTGGGTGAGGACGAACTGTGCTCCCCCGTCGTAGGCGGTGTCCTGGTCGGCCATACGCTTGGCGACCTCGTACGTGCCCCGGCCGATGAGCATGGCACCCGTGGCCGCCATGACCTCCGGGAACGCGTCCGCAGGCAGGTACTCGGCGATCCAGTCCATCGCATGGCCAGGACCGGCGATGAAGCCGTCCAGCGACATCGCCCTGTTCACGACCACTTTGCCGGTGCCGATGCCCACATCACTCATGCGTTTTCTGCACGGATCTTGGAAGCCCGAGGCCGAATCATAGTTCGGCCGGTGGGGGGGCGAGGACGGGAGTTGCACGCGTATCCGCGGTGGCGCAACGCGAACAACCGGGAACAACCGGCACCCGGATGTGCTGGCCGCGCAGCGTCGGGAACGTGCCCGGGTACGGCGCGAACGACACCGCCGATGGGGTCGTCCCCAGTCCCGGGCTGGGTGACCAACCCGGTGATCGTTTGTGGTCACCGCACTACGGAAGGCGAAGGCTCCACGATCCGCCATGAGGCCCCGGTCAGAAGCCGGTTTCGGGCACGGTGCCCTCGACCCAGCTCTCATCGCCCGCTTCGACCTCCTTCTTCCAGATCGGCGCGTCGGCCTTGACCCGGTCGATGATCTCCCGGGCGCCCGCGAACGCCTCGCCCCGGTGGGCCGCCGAGACGGCCACCGTCACGCTCGGCTCCGAGAGGGC
>JALZIL010000089.1 GCA_030860305.1 Actinomycetota bacterium | reverse complement strand
GGCGCACTGATCTGCACGAACGGCGGACGGCTGACCGTCCTGGGCATCGGGGCGCCGGTCCGTCCACCGGTGGTCTGCCGGAACCGCACCCAGCCGTCGCCGACCTCGGGTCCGTGCTGGATGTCCGGATAGGAGACCGCTGCGAAGGTGGCTGACGAGCGCCCGAGGCGCAGGGTGGTTGAGCCGATCAGCCCACCGCCGGAGTAGCCGTGACCGGTGATGTCACCGCGGTCATCAACATCGATCCAGGCCGACAGGCGGTTGGCGAAGCGGAATCGGTCGGCCTCGCACCAGGCGTCGAGGTCACCCAACTCCGGCTCGGGTGGTGCGTCGTAGTGCGAGACACCCAGTGAGAACGGGATCTTCATCGGCCCCGGAATGGCCTCGGAAGGGATCCACGAGATGGACGTGACTGACGATGACTGGCGCATCGCGGCCTCCTTGCAACAGTGGCTGCACCGACAACGACAGCGTGCCGCCGCGCTACCGACCTGGCAACGGGTGCAGCCCGGCCAGTGCCGGTGAGGCAGGCACCCCCGCCGAGTCACGCGCGTACGCCCTATTCCGCGTCCTCTCGATGCCGCACTCTTGTGCCCTCAGCAGGCACCGCGCATGACGACAAAGGAGGACCGTTGGCCGACATCCCACGGATCGGGCTGTTCCTCGCCGACGACAACCTCATCGTCCGAGAGGGCGTACGCGTGCTGTTGGAGATGGAGGACGACTTCGAGGTGCTGGGTACGGCCGCGGACTACGCCGGCCTCGTGGCCGGCGCCGAGGCCACCGCACCCCAGGTGGTGGTCACCGACATCCGGATGCCGCCCACCTTCGGTCGGGAGGGCATCGACGCGGCGAAGGAGGTACGCAAGCGGCACCCGGGTACGGGAGTCGTCATCCTCAGCCAGTACGACGATCCGGACTACGCGGTGGCACTTCTGTCCGAGGGCGCGGCCGGCTACGCGTACCTGCTCAAGGACCGGGTCGCCGAGGGAGACCAACTGGCCAGGGCGGTACGGGAAGTCGCCGCCGGTGGCTCGATGCTCGACCCGAAGATCGTCGCAGCCCTGACCCAGCCGGTACGACGCAGCGACCTCAGCCCGGCCGAGGAGCAGCTGCTGCTCCAGGTGGCCGAGGGCACCCCGATCAAGGCGATCGCAGTCGCCAGCAACACGACGCCGGCGGACGTGGCGACCGCGATCGAACGGCTCTTCGTCCGCCTCGCCGAGGGCCTGAGCGCTGGCGACATGCAATGTCTGAGCCGGCTGAAGACCCTGCAGCAGGCCATCATCGACCGGGAGGAGCAGGGCGTCTCGCTGTCCCGGCTGCTGCCGGACGGGGTCGCCGACCAGCTTCGTGCCGGCGGCCGGGCCGTGGGCGAGACCGAGCGACTCGATGTCACCGTCCTGATGTCGGACATCCGGGGTTACTCCGCGATCGCCGAACGCACCGATCCCAGCGCGCTGGCCGGACAGCTCAACGCCCACCGCGCCAGCATGAACGGAGCCATTCACGCCGAGGGCGGAACGGTGATGCAGTTCGTCGGTGACGCGGTGATGGCGGTCTTCGGTGCCCCCCAGCCCAGCACCGACCACGCCGACCGTGCGGTGGCGGCGGCCGCGGGGATGCACCTGGCCCAGCACGAGGTGAACACAGCCTTTCTGGCCCGCGGGCTGGACCCGTTCGGACTCGGAATCGGCCTGTCCACCGGCGAGGTCGCCGCCGCACTGCTGGGTTCGGCGGACCGGGTCGAGTACTCCCTGGTCGGCGACACGGTGAACCTGACTCAGCGGCTACAGCAATGGGCTTCTGCCGGTGAGACCGTGCTCAGCGGTCCGACGATGGCGGCGTTGCAGATACCGATCCACGCGGTCGAACTACCACCAGCGACCGTGAAGGGCCGCACGAAGCCCGTACACGCGTTCAAGATCGGCATTGTGGACTTGACGCCGTGAGCAGCACCAAGGCCGAGCCGCAACCCTCGGCGCCAGTCGACCGCCCCGGCGACCGGCCCGCGGCCACGCTGCCGCTGCCCAACGGATTGGCGTACGCGGTCGCTGTCCTCGCCTTCATCGTGGCCTCGATTCAGCCGTTCGCAGTTCTGAACAAGGGCCTGAGTCTGGACGAAGCAGTTGATGGCTTTTTCCTGCAGAACGGGGTGCCCTTCGCGATTCTGGGTGCACTCATTCTCTGGCGGCGACCCGGCCATGCCATCGGTTGGCTCCTCGTCCTCACCGGCGGCCTGGACGCGTTCACCCACATCGGCGACGAGTACGAGCTGTTCGAGCTCAGCGAGCTGTCGGGTTTCCCGTCGGTCGCCACGGTCGAGGCGATCATCGGCTGGTTCTGGGTACCTGTGGTTGCCCTGATCGCGATGGCCCTCCCCCAACTGTTTCCCGATGGCCGTCTGCTCTCCCGCCGCTGGCGTCCGGTTGCCTGGCTCGGCGCGGCAGCAACTGGGTTCTTGTCGGTTCTGTTCATCATCGACCCGGTAGGGGAGGGGCTGGAGGGGCAGTTCGCGCTGGCCTTTCCGCTGTTCGGGCTGGCGATGCTGATCAGCCTGATTCCGCTGGTGGTGCGGTTCCGTCGATCCCGGGGAGTCGAGCGCCAGCAGTTGAAATGGGTCTTCTACGGACTCGCGGTCAGCGTTCCGCTCATCGTGCTCGGTACCGCCGGGACATTCATCTGGGGAGCCAGCGCAGCATGGTCACTGCCAGCTTTGCTGATTCTTCCGGCGGCGATCACGATAGCCGTGCTGAAATACCGGCTTTTTGACATTGATGTGGTGATCAGCCGGACGTTGCTGGTTGCGGGCTTGGCAGCATTTATCACCGCTGCTTACGTGGG
>JALZIL010000087.1 GCA_030860305.1 Actinomycetota bacterium | reverse complement strand
CACTCCGACGATCTGCGCGGAGGGAACCGGCGCAGTGGCCTGAGCGTGGACATTCTCGACAGCCACACCGGGACCCAGCGCCCCACCAAGACCCTGTCCGGCGGCGAGAGTTTCATGGCCTCCCTGGCGCTCGCGCTCGGCCTGGCCGACGTGGTCACCGCTGAGTCCGGCGGGATATCACTCGACACCTTGTTCGTGGACGAGGGGTTCGGCAGCCTCGACCCGGAGGCCCTCGACGCCGTCATGACTGTGCTCGACGAACTGCGCCAGGGTGGTCGGGTCGTCGGCATCGTCAGCCACGTCGAGGAACTGCGCACCCGGGTTCCGATGCAGCTGGAGATCCACACCAGCACTCACGGCTCGACCGTGGTCCAATCCGACGTCCCAGCCGACCCAGACGACCATTTATTGGCCGGCTGACGGTTTTCTTCCAGCGGATGTCGAGAACCACCGCAGGGCTCCGACCCTGTGCTGAGCGTCCCACCAGGGGTTGCCGAATCGAGGGAGTGCGACGTGAAGTACATGATCATGATGTTCGGAAGCGCGGCCGGGATGATGGAAACCCGGTCGAAGGAGTGGATTCTGGAGATGATCGAGTTCATGCATCAGCTCGACCGCGAGCTCAGGGACGCCGGCGAACTCGTCTCCTCAGAAGGACTCGCCGATGGGACCCAGGCGAAGACCGTCACCTTCCAGAAGGGCACCACCGTGGTGACTGACGGCCCGTTTGCCGAGTCGAAGGAGTCCGTCATCGGCTTCTGGATCGTCGACGTCGAGAGCCAAGCGCGCGCGGTCGAGATCGCCTCCCGAGTCGTGGCATTCACGCACGGGCCGATCGAGGTTCGCCAAGTCATGGACACGCCGCCGGAAGTGTGAGAACCGACGCCCGCACCGAGGACCTGCTCCGGGAGCTGGCGCCGCAGGTCCTCGGCCGGCTCGTCCGGCGGCACGGTCAATTCGATGCCTGCGAGGACGCCGTACAGGAGGCTCTGCTCGCCGCGGCGCGGCAGTGGCCCGAGCAGGGTGTACCGGACGATCCGCGCTCCTGGCTGGTGACCGTCGCCTCGCGACGGCTGGTCGACCTCTGGCGCAGCGAAAGTGCCCGGCAGCGTCGGGAGGAGGTCGCCGCCGCTCTGGACCCACTGAGCCCGGCGCAATCTGACCAGGACGACACGCTGCAGTTGCTGTTCCTGTGCTGCCATCCGT
Organism: Actinomycetota bacterium; assembly: GCA_030860305.1. Next base: position 28,163 of record JALZIL010000087.1, on the reverse strand, counting down.
CGCTGTCCGTCTCGTCCCAACTCGCCCTGACCCTGCGCGCGGTCGGCGGGTTGACGACGGCGGAGATCGCGCGGGCTTTTCTGGTCCCCGAGACAACCATGGCCCAGCGAATCAGCCGGGCCAAGCAGAGCATCAAGGCCGCGGGACTGACCTTCGCGCTGCCTGCCGAGAGTGAGCGCGCCGACCGGCTCCGCGTCGTGCTGCATGTCCTGTACCTCGTCTTCAACGAGGGCTACACAGCGAGCTCGGGAGCCGCTCTGCACCGGGGCGACCTCACCACCGAAGCGGTGCGGCTGGCTCGCCTGCTGCACCAGTTGGTCCCGCAGGAAGCTGAAGCGGCCGGACTGCTCGCCCTCCTGCTGTTGACCGACGCCCGGCGAGTTGCGCGCACCGACGCTGACGGATCGCTGGTGCCACTCGCCGAACAACGCCGCGACCTCTGGAACAGGACCCAGATCGATGAGGGCATCGCCCTGATCACCCGGACCCTCGGCACCGCACGCGTCGGGCCCTACCAGCTCCAGGCGGCCATCGCCGCGGTGCACGACGAGGCGCCTAGCGACGAAGAAACGGACTGGCCGCAGATCCTGGCGCTCTACGAGGTACTCGAACGCGTCTCGCCGGGGCCGATCGTGACGCTCAATCGCGCGGTAGCGCTAGCCAGGGTTGACGGGCCCCGGGCCGGACTCGCTCTGCTGGGGACGCTGGACGGTGACGACCGGATGGCTCACACCCACCGGCTGGACGCCGTACGGGCGCACCTGCTCGAACTCGCCGGGGACCCAGCCGCGGCCCGAGAGTCCTACCTACGGGCAGCGCGCGCAACTGCAAGCCTGCCCGAGCAGCGCTACCTAGCCTTGCGGGCCGCGCGACTGCACTAGCCGAGTTACCGGCCGGCGTGCTCGGCCGTCGGCGGCCCGGGAGGTGGAAGTGGTGGCGGTGCGACAAGTGGGCTGCGCCGGATGAACCAGCCGCGGCCGTTCATCTGCAGAACGAGTTGCGGCCCTCGATGCATCTGCCATTGCAGGAAAGCTGTACCCAGTTCGCCCGAGCGGGTGGACGGCTGAGCATCGGTCACCGTCAGGGTGGCGCTGAGCTCGTCGCCGGCGTAGACCGGTGCGAACCAGCGCAAGTTCTCCATTCCCGGTGAGGTGTCGGCGGCCGCCCGCGACAGGACGGAGTCGACATACATCCGCATGAGGGCGCTGACAGTGAAGAAGCCGCTGGCGATCAGCCGGCCCCAAGGCGAGGCCTGCGCTCTGGCCCGGTCCACGTGATACCACTGCGGGTCGAAACGCTCCGCGAAGGCGACCATCTCGGCCTCGTCGACGACGAGAGTTCCGAGTTCGAAGACCCGTCCGGGCGTGAGGTCCTCGAAGTAGATCTCCGGCTCGAGTGTGAAAGACACGTCAACACCGTGGCACAACGGTCTCCGTTTGGTCTGGGCGACCCGACCCGGCTTGGACCCACAGTCAGCGCAGTCGACGCAGCGCCCAGTTCTGAGCCGCTGCGAATCCGCCGACGACGACGGCCTGGACTGCGATCCAGAGTCCGCCGACAAGGGTCGGGGAGAGCGCTCCGAGGGTCAGTGCCAACAGGCTGCCGGCCGCCCACAGGCCGTTCGCCACGATGATCGCCCGCGTGGCCGCCCGCGAGACGTTTGCTCGGCCAGCCACGCCTGCAACGGCTGTCCCGTAGACCACCAGGAACGCCCCGACCGGATGGAGCAGATCCCCCGATACGCCGAGCAGCGACTCCAACGGCTCCGCCAGAAAGACATAGCCGAGACCGTTACCGCCGGTGACGACGGCGTCGAGAGCCAAGAACTGGCGCAGCTGTCGGGGCGGTGTCGCAATAGCGGCGGTGCGGCCGCTGGGAGGGGTGCGCGTCATGTCGTTTTTCTCTCCTCGGTTCATCGTGAGCGGGGACTATGACGATGCCGGGGGCAGGTAATGCTGTCGATTACCTCAAGGGTAATGCGCGCAGAAACTCAGCTGTGCTTTTGTCGCCCGGAAAGAACGACTCGATGGACAGCTCCGAGGCGGTGATCTCGATCGCGGTACCGAAGGTGGTGATCGTGCTGAGGAAGCAGAGCTGGTGCTTCCCGGCTCGGAGCCGTAGCGGCACGGCGATTCCACTGTCCACCGGGTCGGCACCGTCGTACCCGTTGCCGTGGTCGTCACGGCCCGCCCGCCGGTCCTTGTCCGGTGCGGGATAGCCGCGACCCTCGTCCAGCAGCGAAGTCAGGTGTGCGTCACCGGTGAGGGCGACCTGGCGGGCCAAACGGTGCAGGAGGTGGCCACGCCATTGTTCGAAGTTGAGGATGCGTGGTGCCATTCCGAGCGGATGCAGGCTGGCGCGCAGAACATTGATCGGCGGGGCAAGCAGCGTCGGGTCGACGCCCTCGATCAGGACACCGAGGGCTGCATTGGCCGACACCAGATTCCAGTGCCGGTCCACTACAGCGGCGGGATAGGGCTCATGACTGCGAAGGACCATGTCGAGTGCTTCGCGTACCGGTCCCATCGACGCATGGTCGAGGGCTCGTTCGGCATGCTGTGGTGCGAAACCTGCGGCGAGCAACAGCGTGTTGCGGTCCCGCAGGGGTACGTCGAGGTGCTCGGCCAGCCGCTCGACCATGTCCGGGCTCGGCCGTGAGCGACCGGTCTCCACGAAACTCAGGTGGCGGGCGGAGATGCCGGCGTCGAGGGATAGGTCGAGCTGACTGCGTCTCCGGCGCAGCCTCCAGTCACGCAACAACACGCCGACCGCCGTCTCCTGGGAAGCTGCCGACATGTCCTCAAGGTAGCCAGCCGGCTCACGAATGCACTTACCCCGGAGGTCATAGCCGCGACGACCCCAACGGGGGTGCATGCAGAGCCATGCTCGTGGCACGACCGCCCAAAGGCTCGCCCGGATGTCCGTAGCAACGGAGCATGAAGCCGGCACCCCCCGCGCAGCGGGTCGCCACGCTGGAGCTGTTCTTCGACTGTCTTCGTGTTCACGATCACCCAGTTCACCGCCGTCTTGCGCGTGGAGCCGACCCCGCTGGTCGCCCTGCAGGTGCTTCTGATGCTGGCGATCATCCTCTGGATGTACGGCGGTTACGTCTGGCTGACCAACGCCGTCTCTGCGGACCGCGCCTCACGGCGACTGGTGCTCCTGGCCGAAATGGCGGGCTTCTTCATCGTCACCCTGACCGTGCCGGATGCCTTCGGCGGCGGCGGGTTGGCGTTCGGGCTCGCCTACGCCGTCGTCATCGCCGTACACATCGGTCTGTTCTCCCGGGCGTCGCGAGTGCGATCCATCCTCGGCGTGCTGCGCTTGGGACGGTTCAACGCCCTGATCGCTGTCTCGGTCATCGTCGGCGGTGCCGTGGGCGGGGTAATCCAGCTGGCGGTGTGGTCGGTCGTCGTGCTGCTTGGCTGGCTCGTCGTCCCGCGGATCAGCCCCGGGAGCTTCGACATCGGGGCCGCACGCTTCGTGGAGCGGCACGGTTCGGTCGTGATCGTCGCGATCGGGGAGTCGGTCGTCGCCGTTGGACTCGGGTTGAGAGATCTCCCGGTCGGACGGGGGCTGATTGCAGTAGCCCTGCTCGGTCTGGCGTTGAGCGCCTGTCTCTGGTGGGCCTACTTCGGTGGTGATGACCAGCGGGCCGAGGAAGCGCTGATGGTCGCGCCACCGGCCCGTCGTTCGATGCTGGCCATCCAGTCCTACGGCTACGCACACCTGGCGCTCCTGCTCGGAATCATCGCCATCGCGGCCGCCGTGGAGGAGATAGCCCACCACCCGCCGACGTCCTCGACCTCGGACTGGCCGTGGCCCTCGGGGCAGGCGGCGCTGTCTACCTCGGGGGTCAGGCCGGCTTCAGGCGTGTCCTGACGATCGGCACCCCGGTTCCACGGCTGCTGGCCGCCGTCGTCTGCTTGGCAACCGTCCCGCTGGGGTCAGCGTTGGCCGCAGCTGCCCAGCTCGGTGCACTCCTGGCGATCTTCTTGGCGCTCTTCGCCCTCGAGTCGCTCCGAGCCCGGTCCCGCGAGCGGATCCAGCTAGGCAGATCGGAACCGAGGCTGAGCCGTGGGGCAGGTCCGGCTGACTGACTAGCCTGACCGCGTGGATGCGCGAACCGGCCTGCCGGTGGTCGGCATGGTCGGCGCAGGTCAGCTCGCGCGGATGACACATCAGGCGGCGATCCCACTGGGCCAGACCCTTCGCATACTGGCCGAGTCGGCGCGGGACGGTGCCGCGCTAGTGGCCGCCGATGTCGTGATCGGCACGCACACCTCGTACGAGGACCTGCTGGCCTTCGCCGCCGGGTGTGACGTGGTGACCTTCGATCATGAGCACGTCCCGACCGATTTCATCCGGTCATTGGCCTCAGCCGGGCACGCGGTCTACCCAGGCGCCGATGCACTCGTGCACGCCCAGGACAAGGCGGTGCTTCGAGAGGCGTTGGCCCAGGCTGGGATTCCCGGCCCGGCCTGGAGCGGGGTGTCCACACTGGAGGACGTCGTGGCATTCGGTGCCGAGCACGGTTGGCCGGTCGTGCTCAAACTGGCCCGGGGCGGCTACGACGGTAGGGGTGTCTGGTTTCTCTCCGAGTCGGCCGCAGCGTCCCATGTCCTCGACCCGGACCGTGCGTACATCGTCGAACAGCGGGTGCCGATCCTGCGCGAACTCGCCGTGTTGGTGGCCCGCTCGCCCTACGGCCAGGTGTCGGTCTGGCCGGTCGTGCAGACCGTCCAACGGGACGGGATCTGCGTCGAGGTGATCGCGCCGGCTCCGCATCTGTCCGAGGAGCTCGCCGGCGTGGCGGCCACCCTCGCCGTGCGGTTGGCCGCTGAACTGGGCGTCGTCGGGGTGATGGCCGTCGAGCTGTTCGAGACCGCCGACGGATTGTGGGTCAACGAGTTGGCGATGCGCCCGCACAACAGCGGTCATTGGACGATCGAGGGATCTCGGACCAGCCAGTTCGAGCAGCACCTACGCGCCGTGCTCGACTACCCGTTGGGCACGACCGCGATGACCGCGCCCTGGGTGGTCATGGCCAACCTCCTCGGCGGCCCGGACGGTGGGATGGGCATCGACGAGCGGGTGCACCACGCGATGGCCCAGTGGCCGGACGTGAAGCTGCACCTGTACGGCAAATCGCCCCGACCCGGTCGCAAGCTGGGGCACGTCACCGCACTGGGCCCCGACTTCGCCGAAGTACGCGCCCGGGCGGCAGCCGCAGCCAAGTATCTGCACCAGGGAGGACACCCGTGAACGACCTGTCGGGACACGGCGGCGAGCAGATCAGGGCCTCCGTGATCATGGGCAGCGACTCCGACTGGACCGTGATGGGCGCGGCTGCCGATGCGCTGCACGAGTTCGGCGTCGCCCACGAGGTGCGCGTCATATCTGCCCACCGGACGCCTCGGGACATGCTGGACTACGCGGCCAACGCGGCCGGCCGTGGTCTACGGGTGATCATCGCTGGAGCCGGGGGAGCGGCCCATCTGCCTGGGATGGTGGCCTCGGCCACCACGCTGCCGGTGATCGGCGTTCCGGTCCCACTGGCGCAGCTTGACGGCCTGGACTCGCTGCTGTCCATCGTCCAGATGCCAGCCGGTGTGCCGGTGGCCACGGTCGGCATCGGCGCTGCCCGCAACGCGGGGTTGCTGGCCGTACGGATCCTGGCCGGCGATCATCTTGAACTCAGCCGGGCACTCGATGATGCAGCGGACCAACTCGCAGAGACGGTGCGGGACAAGGATCAGAGGCTTCGGCAGCGCCACATGGAGCAGCGCCCGCAACCCGGCTGAGCTAGCCTCGAATGATGACGATGACCTCGGCTACCGGCGTCTATCAGCTCAGTGACGAGCAAGTCATGGTCCGGCAGGCCGTGCGGGCCATCGCCGAGGGGCAGATCGCGCCACATGCCGCAGATGTGGACGAACACAGCCGGTTTCCGGACGAGGCACACCGGGCCCTGACCCGCGCTGGCTTCCATGCAGTACATCTGCCGGAGCAGTACGGCGGCGCCGGCGCAGATGCCATCTCGACCTGCATCGTGATCGAGGAGGTCGCCCGGGTCTGCGCCAGTTCCTCGCTGATCCCGGCGGTCAACAAGCTCGGTACGACACCGGTCCTGCTGTCCGGCTCCGAGGAGCTGAAGAAGCAGGTGCTAACAGGCGTCGCGACGGGGGAGGAGATGTTCTCCTATGCGCTCTCCGAGCGGGAAGCCGGTTCTGATGCCGCCGCGATGAAGACCCGAGCCCGCCAGGACGGTGACCATTGGGTGCTCAACGGCACCAAGGCATGGATCACCAATGCTGGTGTCTCCCAGTGGTATACGGTTATGGCAGTCACCGAACCCGGCAAGGGAGCCAATGGCATCTCGGCCTTTGTCGTGCACCTCGACGACCCCGGGTTCGAGGTGGGCACGAAGGAACGCAAGCTCGGGATCAAGGGATCGCCGACCTGCGAGATCCACTTCACCGACTGCACCATTGCGGCAGACCGGATCATCGGTGAGCCTGGGACCGGCTTCAAGACCGCGCTGAAGACCCTGGATCAAACCCGACCGACGGTGGGCGCTCAAGCGGTCGGCATCGCGCAGGGCGCACTGGATGCGGCGATCGGATATGTCAAGGAACGCAAGCAGTTCGGAAAGTCGATCGGCGAGTTCCAGGGTGTCCAGTTCATGCTCGCGGACATGGCGATGCAGATCGAGGCGGCCCGGCACCTGGTCTACGTCGCCGCTGCGACCGCGGAGCGCGGCGGGGATGTCGGCATCCTGGCAGCGGCCAGCAAGTGTTTCGCCTCCGACGTGGCGATGAAGGTGACCACCGATGCGGTGCAGCTCTTCGGTGGAGCTGGATACACGAAGGACTTCCCGGTGGAGCGGATGATGCGGGATGCCAAGATCACCCAGATCTACGAGGGCACCAACCAGATCCAGCGGGTGGTCATAGCCCGCAACCTCCTCCGCCGCTAGCGCGGGACGGCCAGTTCCCCTGCTTGGCGGTTTCCACGGAAACCGCCAGGTCAGCCGCCCCCTCTCTGGCGGTTTCCACGGAAACCGCCAGGTCAGCCGCCGAGTAGGGCGCGGAGACTCATCAGCACGCGGGTGGGATCGTGTAGATCGCTCGAAGTCATATGGATCACCGTCCAGCCCTCGCGGATCAAGGCGGCATCTCGGCGTTTATCGGCGGCCTGTTGCAGCGGATCGGCGTGATATGAGCCGTCGTACTCCAAAGCGACCTTGCTTGTCGGCCAGGCGAAGTCGACCCGGGCAACGAAGCGTCCCTGCTCGTCAAGCACGTCGAACTGCAGGACGGAGGGCGGAAACGACGCCCTGTGCAGGAGCCATCGAGTCCAGCTCTCGGCCGGGGACTCACTGCGTCCGTCCGCCAACTCGAAGACCGGTCGCGCTCGGGCGACTCCCCACGTTCCGGCTCTGGATATCAGATGATCGAGGAGGCGTTGCTGCGTCAGAACGTTTTGGTGGAGCAGTCCGTCGATAGTCGCCAGGGCGTTACGCGCTGGCGTGAGGGTGGCCGCATCCCAGGCAGTCCTGACTGGGGAGGCCAGGGGCAGCCCATCGACTCGTTCGATCTCGGCATCGACAAGGTTCGAGACGTGCACCCTGATCCCGCGAGCACCGTTGATTGGAAGTTCGCGGGGAAGGATCAGCATGACCGGATCGGTCGGCTCCGCGTACTCGACGCCGTACCACCAAGCGGCAGAGTGGCCTGTCAAGACGGCGGCGTCAGACGTCCGGAGTAGTGCGGCGAGAGTCTGCACACCGTGGTCGATCGTGCTGCCCGCAGGGACGTACACATCCTGCAGCACCCGGGTGTACTCGCGACGGAGCCGGCTTGCGCTGATCAAACCTTCGGCGACTGCGGCTGAGCCACGAAAGATCTGTTGACGAAGGCGCTCGGGCACCCGCTGACGCTGGCCGGTATCAAAGTCGCGCATCTCGGAATGCTGCCCGGGTCCGCACGACGTCCGCTGATGTTGTCCACAGCCTTGGCGGTTTGCGTGGAAACCGCCAAGTTGGACCGGCGAGGCTGGGCTGCTCGGATCGGGAAGAGGATCCCTGGGGCGTGCCGATCAGCCTGCGGCGGCGGGGATGATCATCACCGCTGGTGTTGCCTCGACGATCAGGTCGGCTCCCGTCGCCTTGACGACGTCGTCGGCGCTGATCCCCGGTGCGACCTCTCGAAGCACCAGCCCGGCGTCGGTGACGTCGAGGACCGCGAGATCAGTGATGATCCGGTCGACGCAGCCGCGGCCGGTGTAGGGCAGGTCGCACTCGTTGAGAATTTTCGGTGACCCGTCGCGCGCAACATGTTCCATCATCACGATGACCCGTCGGGCGCCGTGGATCAGGTCCATCGCACCACCCATGCCCTTGACCATCTTGCCGGGGATCATCCAGTTGGACAGGTCACCGGTGCGGCTGACCTGCATGGCCCCGAGGATCGCCACGTCGATGTGGCCGCCGCGGATCATCCCGAAGCTCAGCGCGGAATCAAAAAAGGCCGCACCTGGCAGCAGCGTGACGGTCTCCTTGCCGGCGTTGATCAGGTCGGGATCTTCCTCGCCGTCGAACGGGTACGGCCCGACACCGAGGATGCCGTTCTCGCTCTGCAGCACGACGTGTACGCCGTCGGGGATGTAGTTGGGCACAAGCGTCGGCATCCCGATTCCGAGGTTGACGTACTGCCCGTCCTGGAGGTCGGCAGCGACTCGGGCGGCGAGTTCGGTACGGCTCAGTGCCATCACGCTGCTCCGGCTTCGACCCGGTCAGGCGTCCCGATCAGCACGGCAGCGCCCGGCCGGGGTCGTACGGTGCGCTTCTCGATCGGCTTGTCCTGTGCGCTGACCTGCACCACCCGCTGCACGAAGACGCCGGGGGTGTGCACGGTCTCTGGCTTGATCTCCCCGGGCTCGACGATGACCTCGACCTCGGCGATCGTCATCCGGCCGGACATGGCGCAGAGGTTGTTGAAGTTGCCGGCCGACTCGCGGTAGACGAGATTGCCGTGCCGGTCACCCTTCCAGGCTCGTACGAGTCCAAAATCCGCGATGAGGGCGCGCTCCATTGCATACATCTGCCCGTCGAACTCGCGGACCTCGCGCGGCGGGCTCGCCAGGGCCACGGTGCCGTCGGAGTTGTACCGCATCGGTACGCCGCCGTCGGCGATCTGAGTGCCGACGCCGGTGGGGGTGTAGAAGGCCGGGATACCGCAGCCGCCGGCCCGTAGCCGTTCGGCGAGGGTGCCCTGCGGGGTGAGTTCGACCTCCAGCTCGCCGGAGAGGAACTGCCGCGCGAACTCCTTGTTCTCACCGACGTAGGAACTGACCGTGCGGCGGATGCGGTGTGCGGCAAGCAGCGTCCCGAGTCCCCAACCGTCGACGCCACAGTTGTTGGAGTAGGTCTCCAGATCGCTGGCCCCTTGTTCGTACAAGGCGTTGATCAGCACGATCGGCACGCCGCAGAGTCCGAAGCCGCCGACGGCCAGACTGGCCCTCGACGGGATGTCAGCCACCGCCTCCGCGGCGCTGTCCATGACCTTGTTCACGCACACCTCACCTTGCCTAGGACCAGTTATCCACCCAGTACGGGGATTCCTGGGAGCTCGATCCCGAGCGTAGCCGTGACCTTCTCCGACGCGGCCCGGGCCGCGAGCCGATCTGATTGCGCATCGGTGATCAGGACGATGCTGCTGGCCGCAGCCAGCGGAGCGAGCAGCCAGGCGACCGGCCCGGCGGCCACGGCGAGATCTCGGCTGACCATGATCCGGCCTTCTGCGGGCATTCCCAGCCGCGTAGCCAGCTCGGTCGCGGCGCTGACGAGTCCCTCGTGGCTGAGCTCAAGGCTGCCGGCGGTCAGGGCCGGGGCGGCCGGGTCCACGGGGATCGACGGCCGGAACTGATCGCCGTACCCGCCGATCTCCCGGGCATAGTCGGTGATGGCCCGCCACTGGGCCGAAAGGCCCCGACCGAACGGGTGAAGGGTCATGCCGACGACGTCGCAGCGGACATCGGCGTAAGCAATCAGGTCAGCTTCGGTGCAGAACACGGCATCTGGTTGAACGGCCGCGTCGATGTCTGGGTAGTCCATGACTCGATGGCCAGCGGCCCAGGCACCCAACAGCACTGCGGCGCTCTGCCAGTGCGGCGGCAACACGACCGCGATGCCCGCATCGTGGTCCAGACCGAGGCCGTCGTTGAGCAGGTTGGCGGTCTTGGCGACCCAGTTGTCCAGGGTGGTGGCCGACAGCTCGGTCCGCTCGCCGGTGGCGTCGTCGTAGTAGGTGAGCAGCGGGCCGGCCGGATCCCGAGTCAGCGCGCCGGCGAACAACTCCGAGGCAATCATGACGCGTCCACGTCGCTCACGCCCGATCGGCTCAGTTGATGCATCCGGTGTCGGCGGCAGTACGAGGTACCTCCGCCGCGCCGGCATCGGGCACCTCGGCCGGGTCGACGGCCTGGCCGACCCCGTTGAAGTCGGAGCCGAGTACCAGCTGGACGTCGTTGCCTTCCAGGCCGGTATCCGTACGGACCACCGCACCGGGGATGGCCCCGGCCAACGTTGCTGCCTGGCTCTCCTGGCCTTCGGCGTACCGGATCTCGGTCTGGATGTAGTCGCTGGAGTCGGCGTTGCCGGTCGAGCTGACGACGAAACCGGCGACCTCGAGTTCGCTCTGGGTCTGCGCCGCGAGGCCGCCGGCACCGGAGCCGTTAAAGACCGAGACGCTTACCTCGCTGGGATCGACGAGTTCCGGCGCGGCTGGTGGGGCCACCACGAGGTCACCGGCCGTCAGGTTGGCGAAGAAGTCGTAGAGCACCTCGCGTTCCTCGGGAATCACGATGGACAGGCCGTCCTCGGTGCCGACCCCGCGATTGGGCATCGTCTGGAAGTTGACCGTGCCTGCGGTCACGGCCTGCATCTGCTCGGCCAGGCCGAACAGGTCCAGCTCGGCGTCCACGGTCAGGGCCTGGGAGGCCGCCTCGACCAGGTCCCGCTGCAGACCGAGATCGAAGAAGACCTCTCGGGAGAGCAGTGTGCTGACCATCCCGCCGATGAACACCTGTTGCCGGACGATCCGGTCGAGGTCACCGCGCGGAAGTCCGTCTCGCTGCCGGACGAAGGCCAGAGCCTGTGGGCCGCTGAGCTCCTGCGCTCCGGCGGGTAGGTTGATGCCGGACTTGGGCTCCTGTTGGGCCTGACAGAGGTTGACCGGCACACCGCCGACGATGTCGGTGAGCAGGACGAACCCGAACAGGTCGATCGAGACGTAATGGTCGATGGTCAGGCCGCTGATCGAACTGATCGTCTGGATCAGCTTACGCGCGCCGAAGGCAGCCCGTTCATCGTCAGTGCTGTCAGTGGGCGGGTCCTCGCTGTAGCCCAGGGCGAAGGCCGAGTTGAGCTTGTGCGCGCCGTAGCCGGGGACGCCGACGTAGGAATCCCGCGGAAAGGACACGAACGAGGCCCGGCTGCCGTCGGCCGGTACGTGCAAAAGGATCATAGTGTCGGTGTTCATCCCGGGCTCGAGACTGACGCCGAGCTCGGTGAGCTGTTCGGGCGTGAGGTTGGTCCGGTTGTCATTGCCGACGATGAGAATGTTCATCGCGTCGGGATCGCCGCCCCCGACATTGTCGTTTCCGTCGGTGGGAATGACGTCTTGCCGGGAGAGGTTCTGCTCGGCGACCTCGGTGAGGTACCAGCCCCAACCGCTGGCTCCGAGCAGAATGAGCGAGAGCAGGCCGGCCGCCAACCGGGCGCCGACGAACAAACCGCCGCGGCTGCGTTGCGCAGGTCGTTGGTTGCCCTCGGACGGTCGGGACGAGCGCTCCGGATGGCTGCCGGCCGTTGGGGGCGGCGCTGACGCGCGGCCGGACCGAGGATCGAGATGAGGCGGTAGTCGACGTCCCCCCTCGTGGCCGTCGGTCATCAGCCCGAGAGTACCTGCGCTGACCTCTGCGGCCGGGGTCCTCGCGTACCCGGCCAGTCGGCCGACGACCGTGCGGTCCGGGTTGAACCGTCTCGGGTCGCAACGCCGCGCGGCAACTCATTGGCGGCGATCCCTAGGCTGGGCCCGGTGACCGTCCCGCCTCAGCCACCGCGCGCATCCAGGCCTGCGGCTGACCCCTCGGGCCCAGCCCAGCCCACGGCGAGAGGCCCGGTGTACGGAGTGATCCCGGCCGGCGGCAGCGGCCTTCGGCTCTGGCCGCTGTCGCGCGCCGGTGCACCGAAGTTCCTACACGCGCTGTCCGGTCAGCGCGATCGCAGCCTTCTGCAGTCCACCGCAGACCGGTTCTCCCCCTTGGTGAACATCGATCGCATCCTCGTCGTCACCGGAGCCCTGCACGCAGTCGCGGTCGCCCAGCAGCTGCCCGCGCTGCCGCCGGAGAATCTGGTGGCCGAGCCGGTGCCGCGGGAGTCGGGTCCGGCGATCGCGCTGGCCGCTGCGCTGATCTCCACGCGGGACCCAGCAGCGGTGATGATCTCCTGTCACGCGGACCAGCTCGTATGTGATCTCGACGCCTTTCACGCCGCGCTGCGCACGGCGATCGACGTGACCGCGACCGGACTGCTGGTCACCATCGGGGTGTCACCGGTGGGTCCCGAGACCGGGTACGGCTACCTGCAAGTGGGGAAGTCGTTGGACATCGGGGCAGCCCGTGCGGTGGTGCAGTTCAAGGAGAAGCCCGATCTATCGACGGCCGAGAGGTATCTGGTCTCGGGGGACTACTTGTGGAACGCCGGCATGTTCTGCTGGCGGGTGGACGCGTTTCTGCAGCAGTTGGCTGTCGAACTACCCGAGCTGCATGCCGGCGTCACAGCTCTGGCTCCGCGCTGGACGTCCGCTCCCCGCGATGACGTCGCTCGGGAGTGGTCGGCCCTGCAGAAGGTCAGCATCGACCACGGCTTGATGCAGCCGGCCGCCGCCCGGGGCATGGTGGCGACGGTACCGGCCGAGTTCGGCTGGGCCGACATCGGCGACTGGCACACGCTGGGCACGGTCGTCGGCACCGATGCCGACGGGCACACCCGACTCGGCACTGGCGCCCTGGTGTCCCAGGACTCGGCCGACTGTGTCGTGGTGACCGGAACGGGCCGAACGGTCGCCCTGCTCGGAGTCACCGGGCTGGCGGTCGTCGACACCGAGGACGTGCTGCTCATCTGCCCGCGAGAACGCGCCCAGGACGTCAAAGCACTGGTCGAGCAGGCCCGTCAGGAGGGCCACGGAGCCTTGCTCTGAACGTGCACCACTGCTGGATACAGTCCGGGTCCGTCGGGGGCCCGCCCGTTCGAAGGAGCACACATGCAGTTGGCCCAGGCGGCGGCTGTCGTTACCGGCGGCGCCTCCGGGCTCGGGGAGGCCACCACGCGCGCATTGACCGCCAAGGGCGCGGCAGTGACGATCCTGGACCTGCAGGCCGACCGGGCCGCCGCACTGGTGGCCGAACTCGGCGGTCACACCTCCTACGTCATGACCGACGTCACCGACGGCGAGCAGGTCCAGGCCGCCGTCGCCGAAGCGGCCGGCAAGGGCCGCGAGCTGCGCGTGGCGGTGAGTTGTGCCGGTGTGGGCTGGGCCGCACGGGTTCTCAGTCGAGATGGCACCCCGCACGACCTGGACCTGTTTACGAAGGTCATTGGTATCAACCTGATCGGGACGTTCAATGTGCTGCGCCACGCGGCGGCGGCAATGGTCGGTAACCAGCCCGACGAACAGGATGAGCGCGGAGCGATCGTCAACACCTCTTCGATCGCCGCCTTCGACGGCCAGATCGGTCAGATCGCCTATGCAGCGTCCAAGGCCGGGGTCGCCGGGATGACCCTCCCGGCGGCGCGGGATCTGTCCAGCATCGGTGTGCGAGTCAACACCATCGCGCCTGGCATCATCGACACCCCGATGCTGGCCGGGTTGCCCGAGGACACCCGCGCCGCGTTGGCCGCTGGAGTCCCCTTCCCGAAACGGCTCGGGACCCCCGCCGACTATGCGAGCCTGGCTGTCTTCCTGCTCGAGCACCCCTACCTAAACGGCGAGACGGTCCGGATGGACGCGGCCCTGCGGATGCCGCCCAAGTAGGGCGCTGGTCGGCATCCGGAATCTGGTGGTTTCCATGGAAACCGCCAGACTTTCCACCGCGATCTAGTGCGGAAATCTGGCGGTTTCCACGGAAACCGCCAAGGAGGGGGAGGGGTGCGCGAAGCAGTGTGGCGGCCGGACTGGCCGGTCGATGTCGGTCGCACCCTTGGGCCGATGCGGCGCGGGGGCCGTGATCCCTCCTTTCGGCGGGATCCGGACGGCGTCTGGTGGCGCACGACGACCACGCCAGAAGGTCCGGCCACCGTGGCGATCCGGGTCGACCGCGAGGGTGTGCACCACGCCGCCTGGGGACCGGGCACGGACTGGGTCATGAACACCGTGCCCGGCTGGCTCGGCGCGGCGGACGACCGGTCGGACTTCCGGCCCACCGATCCGATCGTGGTGCGCCTGGACCATCGGTTCCCGGGCCTGCGGCTGGGTCGTACGAATCGGATCTGGGACAGCTTGGTGGCGGCGATCATCGAGCAGAAAGTGACCAGCGTCGAAGCCCATCAGGCGTGGCGCTCACTACTGTTGACCGCGGGCGACCCTGCTCCGGGCCCGGTCGGGGAGCGGATGCGCGTGCCTCCGACCCCCGAGGCACTGCTCACCCTGACGGATTGGCAATGGCACTGCCGCGGCATGGACGGCCAGCGGCGCAGAACCCTACGTGCGGCTGCCACGGTGGCTCAACGGTTGGAGGCGGGCGTAGGCATGTCCGCACCGGATGCGTCAAAGCGGCTGCAGGTCGTACCCGGAGTCGGGATCTGGACCGCTGCCGAAACCGTGCAGCGGGCGTTCGGGGACCCGGACGCGGTCTCGGTCGGGGACTACCACGTCCCGTCGCTGGTCGGCTGGGCCTTGATCGGCGAGCGCATCGACGACGAACGGATGCTCGAATTGCTCGAACCGTTCCGTCCGCACCGCCAACGCGTCGTACGGCTGATCGAGTGCGGAGCGCCGCGCCCGCCGCGGCGGGGGCCACGCGCACCGATCCGGAGCTATCGCTCGATCTGATCGATCCGGTTGCCCGGGTGGTGGTGGCCGACCAGAACGACACCATGGGCCTGAACGCCCACGGGGACCCGCCGCGTAAGCCACTTGGCGCGCTGCCCGTCGACATCGGCGTCGGCGAACTCGGCGGGAGACAGCCAAGCCGCGGCCAGCCCCTCCGCATGTAGCTGGATCAGCAGCGCGCCGATGGCCATTCCCGACCGGGTCAGGGTCACGGCATCGGTCGGCAGCGGCAGCACCGGGGCGATGACAGCCGTCGCCTGATCGAGCAGTCGCCCGGCCGGGCTCTGTGTGACCTTGCCACCGGCCGGCGTGGCCCGCTTCGGAATGAGTGCGGCGAGCAGTTCCAATCCCTGCACTTCACCGGTCGCGCGCAGAGCAGTCTCGATCGCGCCGCGCAGCAGCGCAATCGGGACCGGCCCCGGTCCGAAGCCGGTTGGCGCCCCGCGGGTGCGTACGACGTCGCGGGTCCCCAAGGCGAACAGGTCCTCAGCGACGGGTCGGCGTAGCGAGGCAGACCCCTGACCGTCGTCGTCCTGAAAGGGCAGGCCGCGAAGGACCGCTGCCGGAACCCCGGCCAGCTTGCCCTTGACCAGGTCCGCGGCGGCGGCGACCTCGTCGGCAATCGCGATCTCGGTGATCTCCAGCGGCACTCCGCTGGTGTCGAGGTGCCCACGAAGATCGGTGACTGCGGCCATCCCAGCCACGCCGATCGCAACGTCGGTCAGGCCGCGCCGCCAGCTCCGCCCGCTGGTGTCACTGATGACCACGGCCACGCGCACTCCGGCGCGATCGGCAATCGCCTCGCGCAGCGCGCGCGCCGAGGCATCGGCATCCAAGGGCAGCAGGGCCAGCTCACCGCGGGCGACGTTCGAGGCGTCCACGCCGGCGGCGGCCATCACCCACCCATGGTGGGTCACCACGATCCGGGTGGCACCGCGCTGCGCCACTACCCGCGCGGTCTCGGCAGTGATCGCCTCTTGTCGGGCATGTTCCCGCCCTTCGAGATCAGTGGGCACCGATAGCAGCCGGCCCTCCACTTTGGACACCGCCTTGGAGGTGACGACAAGGATGTCCCCGCCCCGCAGCCACGGCGCCGCCCGGCAGACCAGGTCAGCGAGGTCGTCGCCAGGCCGCAACTCGGGCAGGCCGGCGACCGGCAGGATCTCCAGCGTGCCGATGACCGGGTCAGCCACGGCTCTGTCTCCTCGAGCCTCGCTCGCTGCGCTCACCGGTCGGTCCGCTCCTCCCTCGCTGGCGCTCGGTCGATGCTCCCGACCTCTCGGCAGTCTCCTCGAGCCTCGCTCGCTGCGCTCACCGGTCGGTCCGCTCGATCATTCCGCCTCGTGCGCTGCGCGCACCGGTCGGTCCGCTCCTCCCTCGCTGGCGCTCGGTCGATGCTCCCTCCCTCTCGGCGACGCTCGCTGGCGCTCGGCCGATGCTCCCGACCTCTCGGCAGTCTCCTCGAGCCTCGCTCGCTGCGCTCACCGGTCGGTCCGCTCCTCCCTCGCTGGCGCTCGGTCGATGCTCCCGACCTCTCCGCAGAAGTCGAGTGCTGCCAGGGCCATCTCGGCGGTGGCCTCCGGGCTGCGCATCAGCAGCGGAATCCGGCGGACCTCCACGCCGGGCACGTCAGCCGTGTCGGTCTCGTGAACCAGCCAGCCGTCGAGGATGCCATCGGCCTTCCGGGGGCCGTAGTGGCGGGCGACCCCCTCTGCGGTGACGGCCACACCGAGGGCGGGAAGGCACTTGTCGGCCATTCCACGCACAACAGCGCCATCCACGATCGGCGAGAGGCCGACGACTTTGGCGGAGGTTTCCCGAAGTGCCTGCCGTACGCCGGGAACGGCCAGGATCGGCCCGACGCTCACCACCGGATTGCTGGGCGCCAACAGCACGGCGTCGGCATCGGCGATCACCTCGAGGACGCCCGGCCCGGCGCTGGCCCGGTCGAGCCCGACGAACACGAACTCCTCGACCGGCGGCCGCGCATGGTGGGCGATCCACCACTCCTGAAAGTGCACCACCCGCCGAGCCCCGTCGATCTGGCACACCACGTGGGTCTCGACCCGCTGGTCGCTCATCGGCAGCAGCTCAACCCCGGTTCCGCGGACGCCGAGCTGCCAGCGTTCGCACAGGGCGGCCGTCACCTCGGAGAGTGGAAATCCGGCATCCAACATCCGGGTACGGATGAGGTGGGTGGCGATGTCTCGATCGCCAAGGCCGAACCAGGACGGCTCGGCGCCGTACGCCGTCAGTTCCTCCTTGGCCTGCCAGGTCTCGGCCCGGCGACCCCAGCCCCGTTCGGTGTCGATCCCGTCGCCCAGCGTGTACATCACCGTGTCGAGGTCAGGGCAGACCCGCAGACCATGCACGGTGAGGTCGTCCCCGGTGTTGACGATCACCTGAATGCGGTGTTCCGGCGTTGTATTCCCGTGGGTGGCTTGGTCCTTGAGTACGGCACGGACGCCGAGGAGGAATCGGGCACCACCGACACCACCAGCCAGGACCACCACGCGCACTGGCTCATCTTTGCCTGCCATCGCGCCCGAATAGCAGATGGGGTCTTGACGGGAGGCTAACGACACGCGTGTAATTTCATTGGCGTGAGTAGCTGTCAGTCAGACAGCTATCTGCCGGGTCGAGGTAAGGCGGCAGAAATGGCGCAAGCACAAGCAGTAGCAATGGCTGACGGACGAAGGTCACCGTACGGATGGCCTGCCGGCACCGAGACCTTCGGCGGTGGTGCGGGTACCGCCGCCGATGGATTCGGGAAGGACTGGCTGCCCAGCGATCGGGCGGCGAGCGATCCATTCGGGGTCGATGTGTATGCCACCGATCCATGGGGGCAGGAGACCGAGCGGGACTGGCAGGAGCGAGCGCTGTGCGCCCAGACCGACCCGGAGGCCTTCTTTCCCGAGAAGGGTGGCTCCACGCGGGAGGCCAAGAAGATCTGCACTGGCTGCGAGGTACGGGCCGAGTGCCTCGAGTACGCGCTGGCCCATGACGAGCGGTTCGGAATCTGGGGCGGGTTGTCGGAGCGGGAGCGGCGCAAGCTACGCAAGCGGGCCGTCTGAGGAGGAGCGGGGAATTGGGTATCTGACCAACTCCTTGCCCCCCGGGTACGGGCGCGTCGGGCCAGCACGAGACCGGCGAGCAGTGCCGCCATCCCCAAAGCGAGCAGGAGCAAACCTCCAGGCCCGAGACCGGCGACCCAACGGGAGACAGCCCCCTGCAGGCGAACGGCGGCGGAGATGACCGGGTCCGATGTCGCTGCGCCCGAGAGGACCCTTATCTCGAACCATCCGTACCAGGCCACGTAGGCGCCGGCCACCACCAGCAGCAGGCCGCTGGCCCGACTGATCGCCGCTCCGGCGCGGCGCATCGCGCGGACCACCGAGGTACGGGCGGCCACCACGGCCAGGGCCAGGACGAGAACCACGGTACCCATGCCGAGGGCATAGGCCAGGAACGACCCCACCACTCCGGGGGCCCCCGCGGAGCGCAACGAACTGGCTGTGAGAGCCAGGAACGGCCCGATCGTGCAGGACAGGGACGCGAGGGCGAAGGAGACCCCGTAGCCGATCTGGGACCACCAGGTCTTCGTGGGCGCCGTCCCGTGTCCAGCCAGCCCGGGCACTGCCAGGTGCTTGCCGGCGAGCAGCCAGCCACCCACGCCGATCAGGACGACGCCGATCATTACGGTGACCAGCGGCAGGTAGGGCTCGATCGAGAGCGCCAACATGGACAGCACCAGACCCGCGAGCCCGAACACCGCGACGAAACCGACCGTCATCCCGGCGGCGAAGCGCACGGCCCGCAGCGTCACCGATGCTCGTCCGGCGGGGGCCTCGTTGGCTGCCAGCAGCCCGAGGTAGGCAGGCAGCAACGCGAACCCACACGGGGTGAATGCAGCCACGGCGCCGGCAACGAGGGCCAGTGCGATCACCGCCTGGTCCATCGGATGCTCCTGCGGGTCGGCTCGCCGTCAGGCCAGATCGTCGAGGGCCGCGCGCAAGTCGTCGACCCCGAGCGAGCCGGCGAAAACCTCGGCGGCTCCGGAGCTGGCCACGAACACGAACGCGGGCTGGGAGACCACCCCGAAGCGGGTCCACAGTGCGCCGTCGGCGTCCACGACATGGGTGAAGGCGTCGGCGCCGGTCTCGGAAACGAAGGCGCGCATCGCGTCCACCTCACCCCGGCCGGGTATTCCAAGCGCCGTAACCCGGCCCTCGAACTCTGCGGTGACGGCCGCAACGTCCGGTGCCTCCGCGCGGCAAGCGAGGCCGGGAACCCGAGGAAGTTGATCGCTCGGACGTCGAAGACCTTGGCCAGCCCGTTGAACAGGTACCTCAACCCGAGCAGGATGCGGATGACCGCCAAGCCACGGCCAGAGTTACCGGGCTGAGCAGTCGGGTCGAGGGGTTGTCGTCTGCGGTGACGGTGTCGGCGCGCTGGGTGCTCATGCGCTCACTCCTGTCGCAGCCCGGGCGCTCGATGTGCCAGCCCCGAGTTCAGGATGCGGTCGTCAAGCACCCGGAGCCGGATTTCGAGCAAGCGTTCACGCCCTCGCCAGTATTCGGCGGTGGTGTGGTGATGCGGGTCAGGTGCAACGGAAGACCGCGCGGCCCTCGGCCGCCCCGTCAGCCTGGACCGCGAGCACATCGCGCATCACGTCGAGCACATGACGCAACGGCAGAGGGGAGTCGGCCACTCGGAGATGCGGATTGGTGACTGCGACCGGATGCCACCAGGCGCCGTCGACGGTGAGGGTCGGCTCCGGCTGCACGGAGTCGAGGGAGATCTGAACTCCGGTGTCGGCGAAGCCCTCCGCCGCGATGGGTCGGATCACCCGGTCGTGTTCGGAGACTCCGAGGTTGTCCAGAGCGGCGTTGAGCCGGTCGGCGGCAGTGAGATCTTCCTCGTGGAGCGTGGCAGCGACGCGGATGCGGAATCCCAGTTCTCTGGCCTGGCCGATTCCGCTGAGTGCCTGAGCGTGGGAGCCCGCGCCGCGCTGCCGGTCGTGCAGCCCCGGACCGGCCGAGTCCAGGCTCACTTGCAGGGTGACCCGCTCCCGGTCCATCGCCTCCAGGGTCGAGCGTCGGGTGCCACGAGCAAAGACCATGGCGTTGGTGAGGATGACCACCGGTAGGTGCTGCGCGGCGTAGTCGACCATCGTCCCGAGGCCGGGATGCAGGAAAGGCTCGCCACCGGTGATGAGCAACTCGCGACCACCCAGTGCGACGAACTCGTCGACGGCCGAGGCCGCCACGTCCACGGGAAGCATGCGCGGTCGCGCACTCGGCGAAGACTGCGCGCAGCAGTAGCCGCAGGCCAGATTGCAGTGGAAGTTGCTGTAGAGCCACAGCCGGTGACCCAACGGTACGGCGGTTCCGCGGGTGAAGGTCTCTGTGACGATCGACTCAGCAGCCCGCTCGCCGCGCAGGATCGCCAGTCGCCATGGGCCAGCACCCCCGCCCGCGTCGATCACCGTCAGCAACTCATGGCCTGCCAGCCGTGCCCAGGCCGGTAGATCGGCTAGTACGGACTTCTCCTGGGTGTGTAGTAACAGGACCTGTCCGACCTCGATTCCACGCATCGCACCAGACAGGGAAAGCAACAGACCGCTCCCGCAGTCGTCAGTCCCGCCGTCGAGCTCACCTGACGGAGTCCAGGGTCCGATGTCGGGTCGGATGTGTTTTCCCTGTGTCACTGGAGAGACCACGACTCTGAGCAGTCGAGGCTAGAAGGACAACGAGCCGGCGCCGTCGGCGAGCAAGGCGACGAGGGTGGCTCCGCCGACGATCTTGGCGCCGTCGATCAGCGTGTCCTCGCCGATCCCGCGCTTCTTCGCGCACGGGCTGCAGACGAGAAACGAACCTCCCGCGCCGGCATAGGAGGACACCAATTCCGACATGGGCGCGAACCCCTCTTCGTGCATGTCGTCGGCGACGCCCTTCTGAGCCAATCGAACACCTTCAGCGGATAAGAAGACCAACGTCTCCTGTCCCGAGGCGACCGAGGCGCCGGCGACGACCATCGCAACGCTGGCGCGATCGACGTCGTCGGTGGAGCGGGTCAGGTTGATGACAAGTCCGTTCATGAGTGTGACTGTCCTTTCGGGTCGGGAGGTACTGAGGTGGCCAGATGCCAGGGACGATCGGCCTGCACGCGGGCCGACCGGGACGAGACCTCCAGGTCATAGTGCGGCCGGCCATCGGTTTGACGACCAGCGCCGAGGTAGCGGTGTCCGGTCAGATGACACCAGGCAGGAATGTCCAGCGGCGCTGCTGGGTCGGTGGCGACCAGCCTCACCACCGTACGGACCGGAAGTGCCTGGAGCGGCTGGACCAGGTGCATCAACAGCTCACCGCAAGCCCGATCGCCGCCGTCGATGAGGTGTCTGCTCCCCGCAGCGTCATCAGGGACAGGACGGCTCATCGCGGCCTCGCACTACCGAACCAGGCCGTTGCAAGCACGCTCGCACACTACCTTCGTGCCGTTTAATGCTCGGGTCGATGTCCTCCGGGCCGCGGGCGTCTGCCCCCATCCCCACAGCGGGACCGGAGCATGCTCAATGACGGCTGCATCGGGCTGACTGTTGATCACCGCGATTCGGGTCCGCCACTCGAGGTAGGCGACGAACGTCGAACGGAAACCGGGGGCGGCTGGCAGCCCGACCGCGTCCGCGGTCGCGACCATGCGGGGTCCATCCCGGAGGATGCCCTCAGCGTCATGGATCGCCACGGGGCCTTCGACGCGTTTCAGCGCTCGGGGTCGATGTCCTCCGGGTCACGGCCGAGCAGCACCGCCACCTGGTCGACGACCACCTCGTGGACCAGATCGGCCAGGTCGCTGCGGTCCCGGGCTCGGATCTCCAGCGGGCGGCGGTAGAGCACGATCCGCGCCGGCAGCCGGTGCCCGGATTCCGAGAGCCTGGCCGGCAGCAGTCTGGCCAGTGGGACGTTGCCGTCCTCGAGGACGTCGCTGCCGTGGACGAGTTCGTCCGGACTGGCTGTGGTCAGGTACGGCACGTCCTCTACGGCGAACTCCACGCCGTCGAGTTCGCGCTGCCACCGCAGTTCGAGGTCTTCGACTGTGTCCAGCACCAGGTCGTCGAACTGGGCCGCCCGGGAGCGGGCCAGTGGCATGGTCTGCGGCACCAGCCGGCCACGCAAACCACGACCGCGTCGGTCGCGCGAGCGGCTGCGCTCGGGGCGGCTGCGGCTCACGACTGCCCCACTGGCTCTCGGCTCGATTGCCCCGCGTCGTGCGCTGCGCGCACCGCTCGCTCCGCTCGATCACTCCGCCTCGTGCGCTGCGCGCACCGGTCGGTCCGCTCCTCCCTCGCTGACGCTCGGTCGATGCTCCCGCCCTCTCGCCGATGCTCGTTCCTCGCTGCGATGCTCACTGGCTCTCGGCTCACGGGCCGGAGCCTACGGGCGGCTGGGGCCGACCGGGCCAATCAGTCAACTCGGTGCGCCTTACCCGCCAGAGCGGGAAGTGCCGATAGCGTCCCGACTCGTGAGGCAGCAGGCACGGCGGTGCTCGCGAAGCGGATGCGCCCGCGCGGCGGTCGCGACGCTGACCTACGTCTACGCCGAGTCGACCGCGGTCGTCGGACCGCTGGCATCCTTCTCCGAACCGCACAGTTACGACCTGTGCGAAGCCCACGGCCTGCGACTGACCGCCCCACGGGGATGGGAGGTTGTCCGGCACGAGGTCGACCCGGATGCCATCCTTCCCAGCACGGACGATCTGCTCGCCCTGGCTGATGCGGTGCGCGAGGCCGCGAGGCCTACGTCGACGCCCCCTGCGCCACCGCCGCCGGGCAGTGGGCGCCGCGGCCACCTCCGTGCCGTAGCCGTGCTGCCCTGACCGCACTGGCCTGACTGTGGCGCTGCACAGCGGCGCGATGCTGGGCTGACAACGTCGGCGACACCGCCCGGATAGGCTCCCGTTCGATATGAAGACGCGGGATCTGGCGACGATCGTCAAGGCGTACGACATTCGCGGAGTAGTCCCCGATGACTTCGACGAGGACATCGCCCGTGATCTGGGGGCAGCGTTCGCTCAGCTGAGCGCCGCGCCGGCGATCGTGACCGCCCACGACATGCGCGAGAGTTCGGTCCCGCTGTCGCGAGCCTTCGCCAAAGGTGTGCTGTCGCAGGGGGTCGATGTCGTCGAGGCCGGCCTCGGCTCCACCGACATGTTGTATTTCGCCTCCGGCACGCTCGACCTACCTGGAGCGATGTTCACGGCCAGCCACAACCCGGCGCGGTACAACGGCATCAAGCTCTGTCGGGCCGGGGCCACACCGATCGGCGCGGACACCGGGCTGCTCGAGATCCGGCGCCTGGCCGAAGCGGGTCCGCTGCCGCCAGGTCTTCGGCCCGGAAGAGCGCATACCGAGGACATGCTGGCGCCGTACGCGGCTTTCCTGCGAAACCTGGTCGACCTTCGTGGCATCCGCGAGCTGCGAGTCGTCATCGACGCGGGCAACGGAATGGGTGGGCACACCGTGCCCGCGGTCCTGGCCGACCTCCCGCTGACGATCGTGCCGCTCTACTTCGAACTCGACGGTGGGTTCCCGAATCACGAGGCGAATCCGCTGGACCCGGCGAACCTCGTCGACCTCCAGGGCAAGGTGCGCGAAACCGGCGCAGACCTTGGCCTGGCCTTCGACGGGGACGCCGATCGCTGCTTCGTCATCGACGAGCGCGGTGAGCCGGTCTCACCCTCGGCGGTCACCGCTCTGGTCGCCGTACGCGAACTGGCCAAGCATCCCGGTGAGGCGATCATCCACAATCTGATCACCTCACGTGCCGTTCCGGAGATCGTCGCCGAGCACGGTGGCCGACCGGTCCGTACCCGAGTCGGGCACTCCTACATCAAGGCCGAGATGGCCCGTACCAACGCGGTTTTCGGTGGAGAGCACTCCGCGCACTACTACTTCCGGGACTTCTGGCGGGCTGACACCGGGATGCTCGCGGCCATGAACGTTCTGGCGGCTCTGGGGGAACAGGACCGTCCGCTTTCCGAACTTGCCCGCGCGTACGAACGCTATTCCGGTTCCGGCGAGATCAATTCCACTGCGGACGATCCCGAGGCGAGTGCTGCCGCGGTGGAGAAGGTCTTCGCCGACCGGCCGGGGGCAGACATCGATCGACTCGACGGCCTCACCGTCTCCTTTCCCGACGGCAGCTGGTTCAACCTGCGAGCCTCCAACACCGAACCCCTGCTGCGACTGAACGTCGAGGGCCGGGATCGGGCAAAGATGGAACACCTTCGCGACGAGGTACTGGAGGTCGTCCGTGACCCAATCCGCTGACCGGCATCCAACAGCCGCTCTCGATCCCGAGCTGCTTGCGATTCTGGCCTGCCCCGCAGAGCATCACGCTCCGCTCGAACTCGATACGGCGGCTTCGGAATTGCTGTGCACCCAGTGCGACCGGGCTTTTCCGATCCGGGACGGGATTCCTGTCCTGTTGCTCGACGAGGCCCGACATCGTGCCGGCTGATCACTGATGTCCATGCCTGGCTCCGTCGACGAGCTGTTCGACGAACCCGAACGGCTGGTCGAGCGTGACCGGCGACGATTACTGCGCGCGGTGGCCAGCGCCGGCGCGCAGGTTCGCGAAACTGCCCGGTTGGTCGAGGAGGCAGACGTCGCCTCGATCGCCGATTCCGGCCGTCCGAGAGCGCTGGTCGTCGTCGGACGCCGTGAGGGTGCGATCGTCGGCTCAGCACTTCGTGCGCTGGCCGGTGCGGACTGCCCGGTCTGGGTTGTGCACGTGCCAGGACCCGACATCCCGGTGTGGGTGACGGCTGCCGATCTCGTACTGGTGTTGAGCCGGACCGGTGCCGGGGCATACGCCCTGACAGCTGCCGACGAGGCCGCTCGCCGCGGTTGTGCCCTGGCCGGAGTCGGCGCCGCGGACGCCCCCTTGCATGCTCGGTGTGCCCAGGCGCGCGCCCCGTACGTCGCCCTTCCGGGCAGCCGGGAACAACAGGCCTCGCTCTGGTCGCTGATGACACCCGCGCTGCTGGTGGCCGGCGTCACCGGCGTCCTGCCCACTGCGATCTGGGAGCCCGAAACGGTGGCTGACCTGCTGGACGAGTCCGCGTTGCGCTGCGGCCCCAATCAGGAGTCTTTCGCGAATCCGGCAAAGACGCTGGCCCTCGAGTTGCTCGATTCACTTCCTATGCTGATCTCCCAGGGCGCGGTCGCAGGGGTGGCCGCCAGTCGCGCCGTGGACCAGTTGGCGGTTCTCGCCGGGCTTCCGGCCGCGCATTTCCGGTTGCCGGAACAGGCCGTTCCTGCTCGCCGGGTGCTGTCCGGGCCGTTCCGCGCGGTGGCCGACGACGACTTCTTCCGGGATCGCACCGAAGGCGGCCGTCGGGAGTTGCGGATGATTTGCTTCACCGACAGTTCCGCAGGAGATGCGGCCGCGGCCATGCGCGACCTCCGGGAGTTGGCCGATTCCACCCATGTCGTCACCAGCGTGTTGCAACCCATGAGTCAACAGGCGGCCGAGCAACCGATCCGCGAAATGGCCGAACTGATCGGCATGGTCGACTTCGCCGCCGCATATGTTTCCCTCGCCGGCGACATGGAGGCCAGCAGATGAGCAGTGCGACCTCGCCAGGGCGGGGGTCTTGTGGAAGTTTCCCTCGCCGGCGACATGGAGGCCAGCAGATGAGCACCTACGGGCACACGGAGGCCAACAGATGAGTACCGGTGGCGGCACCAAGGCGATCATCGCGGCCCTGGTGGCCAACATCGGAATAGCCATCTCGAAGTTCGTTGCGTTCCTGCTCACCGGATCCTCGTCCATGCTTGCGGAGTCGGTGCACTCGGTGGCGGATTCGGGGAACCAGGCCCTGCTGCTCGTCGGTGGTAAGCGCGCCGCCCGTGCGGCCACTCCCGAGCATCCCTTCGGGTACGGCAGGGAGCGCTACATCTACGCGTTCATCGTCTCGATCGTGTTGTTCTCGGTCGGCGGGCTGTTCGCCCTGTACGAGGGCTATCACAAGATCACTCATCCCGAAGCACTGGTCTCACCGCAGATCGCCATCGGTGTGCTGGTCGTGGCCATCGGACTGGAGGCGTATTCCTTCCGCACCGCGATCGTCGAGTCGAACAAGGTGCGCGGCAACCAGTCGTGGATCCAATTCATCCGGCACGCCAAGGCTCCCGAGCTACCCGTGGTCCTTCTGGAGGACTTCGGGGCGCAAGTTGGCCTGATCCTGGCCCTGATCGGCGTGGGATTGTCGGTGATCACCGGAGACGGGGTGTGGGATGGGATCGGCACTATCGGCATTGGCGTACTGCTGGTACTGATCGCGATCATCCTGGCGATCGAGACCAAGAGCCTGCTCCTCGGCGAGGCAGCAGGTCCAGAGGTTCAGCGCCGGATCGTCGAGGCGCTGGAGAGTGAGCCGAGTGTCGAATCGGTCATCCACATGCGCACCTTGCATCTCGGTCCGGAGGAATTGCTGGTCGCGGCGAAGATCTCGATCGACCCCGACCTGGCCGCCGACGATCTGGTGGCCGCGATCGACAGTGCAGAGCAGCGGATACGTAGCGCCGAGCCGATCGCCCGAGTCATCTACCTCGAACCAGACTTCCGTCGGACGAACGAGTCTCCTGATTCATCGTCGGCTCCACCCGCCCAGGCTGTATCGGGCGCAGAGACCGGCGGTAGCTAAGACCGGCGATGCTCGCGCTCATCAACGAGATTCGGCGCTACGCCTGGGGTTCGCACACGGCAATGGCCGAGTTTCTCGGCCGCAAAGCGCCGACGGACGAACCCGAGGCGGAGTTGTGGATCGGTGCCTATCCGGCGTGCCCGTCTCGGCTGGCAGACGGCAGGACGCTGCAGCAACTGATTGCGGCCGACCCGACTGCTGCTCTGGGTGCCGCCGCGGTGGCACGGTTCGGTCCACGGCTGCCCTTCCTGTTGAAGGTGCTCACCATCGGTGCGCCGCTATCCCTCCAGGCGCATCCGGACGCGGGTCGCGCTGAGCAGGGATTCGCCGCCGAGGAGGCAGCCGGTGTGCCGCTTGACCACCCGAGCCGCAACTATCGGGATCCTCGGCACAAGCCGGAGATGCTCTGCGCCCTGACTCCGGTCGAGGCATTCTGCGGACTCCGTACGGCACCAGACGCCGTTGCTCTGGTCGACGCTCTCGCTGTGACCGAACTGGCCGGCCTACGGAATGCTCTGTCCGGTGGGGCGCTCTCCGTTGCGGTCCACTGGGTTCTTTTCCTATCCGACGCCGAGGTCACGGGGACGGTATCTGCTGTTCGTCGAGCGGCCGGGACGGTAGGTTCGGGCCCGTACGTCCCTGCCCTGCATTGGATCTCGCGCCTAGCCGAGAAGTATCCGGACGACCGCGGGGTCCTCCTGACCCTCCTGTGTACTTTCATCGAACTCGAACCAGGGGAGGCGCTGTACATTCCGGCCGGTTGTCTGCATGCCTACCTGTCTGGTGTCGGCGTGGAGATCATGGCGGAGTCCGACAACGTGTTGCGTGGTGGCCTGACGGCCAAGCACGTAGACGTCGTCGATCTGCAACGCGTTCTGGACCTGCACGGTGACGGCCCCAAGGTGCTGCGCGGTGGGCCGGACTCGACGGGACGGACGTCGTTCCCGACCGATGTCGCAGAGTTCGACTTGAGTCGGCGGGCGATCACCGATGCCGTTGTCCTGGATGGCAACCGGCCCAGGCTCATCCTGACCGTGGAAGGCTCGGCCAGCCTGCGGTCCCCGGATGGAGCAGTGCTCGAACTGCCGCGCGGCTCGGCCGCGTTCGTGTCAGCCGCCGAGGACGGAATCCAGATCAGCGGGCCGGCGGTCGTATTCGAGGCCACCACACCGCCCAGCTGACTCGGGCGAGATTAGCCCGGTCCGTCCGGCCCGTCTGGCTCAGGAATCGCTAGGGCGGCTTGGGCTTCGGCGATCGTGCGGCGAATGACTTCTGCAGCCGGCACCACATCATGGATCAGACCAGCAGACTGGCCGGCGTACAGGGCCATCCCCGCCA
>JALZIL010000080.1 GCA_030860305.1 Actinomycetota bacterium | reverse complement strand
TCGAGGTCGTAGGGCTCGGCCGGGAAGCCGAAGGTCATCCGCAGGAAATTCTCCACCAGGCCGAGAGAGTTGTCCGGGTAGAGCATCGGCTGCCCCACGGACTTCTTGTACGCGTACGCCGCGATGGTCGGCAGCTTGGCCATCAGGCGCAGCGTCGAGATCTCGACGTGGTCGTCGTCGAACGGGTCGAGGGAGTCCTGATAGAAGGTCGACAGGGCGCTGACCGCGCTCGAGAGCACCGGCATCGGGTGCGCATCGCGCGGGAAACCCTCGAAGAACCTCTTGAGTTCCTCATGCAGCAAGGTGTGCCGGCGCAGCCGCTGATCAAAGGCGTCGAGTTGCTGGGCCGAGGGCAGCTCGCCATAGATCAGCAGGTATGAGACCTCGATGAACGTCGACTTCTCGGCAAGCTGATCGATCGGATACCCGCGATATCGCAGGATCCCGGCGTCGCCGTCGATATAGGTCACCGTCGACGAGCAGGAGGCGGTGTTGACGAAGCCATTGTCCAACGTGACCATGCCGGTGCTGGCCAACAGCTTGCTCGCGTTGATCCCGGCAGCCCCTTCCGAGGCCGGGACCACCGGCATCGTGAGTTCACCGCCCGGGTGGGTGAGCATTACCTCGTCCAGCGGTCGGGCGCCAACCGCGGCTGCTTCTTGGCTGTGGTCAGAGTTATCGGTCATCGGGTCGGACGCTACTTGCATCCGGCCGGGCCTGACTAGGTCGGGGGCGCGGGTGGCTCCGGCGGGACCGGCCTGAGTCGACCCAGTGACCGCCGCCAGATCGAGGCGGCTTGCGGCACACCAGCACGCGTACGCGTACGTCGCCGAAGATCGTCGAGGCAGGTAGCTTGATCAGCGGGGTGCCCGGGATCCTCGTCAGGGACGCGAGTTCCAGCCGCCGATCACCGAACAGACGTGCCTGGGACAGTCGGGCAGCGGCAGCATCGCGTTCGTCGTCCGAAGGCAGCCGTGCGGGTAGGTGCTCATCCATTCGGGTGCGCCGCTCCACTCGGTTGCGCCGCTGCATGCGGTTGCACCGCCAGGGTGGCCAGCAGGTCGGTCAGCGCATCGAGGGCGGCCACGGCCGAGAGACTGTCCCGATCGACGAGCCAGCCGAGGACCACGCCGTCGATGACGGTCATCAGCATCCGGGTGAGCACCGGCAACGGAAGCGACCAGACGATTCCAGCTGCGGCCGCCACACCTTCCAGGTGCGCTGCGCACGCGGCGTACGACGTTTCGTACTGCCACTGGGCGAAGCTCTCCATCCCCGGCTGACGTAGCGCATAGTGCGTGAGCTCGTAGGTCAGCTGCTGTTTGCCGGGCTCCTTCTCGACGATGACCCACAGTGCCCGCATCCCGTCGTGCAGGAGCGTCCTGGCATCGTGTCCCGGGCGAACATGCCCTCGGGCCGCCTCGCTCAGTTCGGTGATGATCGCACTGAGCACGCCCTCGAGGAGCTCCTGTTTCGATCGGAAACAGTAATGCACCGTCGCCAGCCGCGCGCCGGCCTCGGCCGCTATCCGGCGGGTGGTCGTGGCCGCGATGCCCTCCCGCTCCGCGACTCGAATCGCGGCGTCGATCAGCTGCTGGCGCCGGTCCTGCGCGGTGACCCGACCCACGACCATCTCCCCTATCCGCAGCTGTCTTTGAAGGCCTGAGGATACGGTCCGTCGATTAAGTCAGTTGTCCTAGACGCTTGACCAACTTGGCTCGCACGTCCCATGCTGTCCCGCGAAGATGCCGCGGCAGCCCTGGCGACAGGCCTGGGCCCGCCGCAGCCGGGAGGCCGGGGCCATGTCAGCGAACCAGATTGCGTCAGGGACCGAGGAAGCTGCGGTCAACGAGTTCGGATACCGCCAGGAGCTCAAGCGGGTGCTCCGCCTGTTCGCGGTCTTCTCCGTGGCGTTCTCGATCATTTCCATCACCACGGGCATCTTCCTTAACTTCGGCTTCGCCATCACCCATCTCGGGCCGGCCAGCATCTGGTTGTGGCCGGTTGCCGCGGTCGGCCAGACGCTGGTCGCGCTCATCTTCGCTGAACTTGCGACCCGGATCCCACTGGCGGGGGCCAATTATCAGTGGGCGGCGCGCCTGGTCGGCCCGCGGTACGGCTATGTGGTCGGCAGTCTCGGCATCATGTACTCGGCGGTCGGGATCTCCGGCATCCTCTATCTCGCGGCCTCACCGCTGCTCGCGACCGTCTTCGGTTGGAATGTCGAGAACCCGCGGCTGCTCCTCTTTCTCGCCGTCGTGCTCATCGTCGCGGCGTTCGGGATCAATCTGATCAGCATCCAGCTCGCCACTCGGGTCAACAACGTCGCGGTGATCACCGAGATCGTCGGCACCGTCGGGCTGGCTGCGACGGTCTTCTTTCTGTGGGTGGTCAAAGGCAGCCCCGACGGGCACGGATTGGGCTTTCTGGGCCAGACCGAGACCCTGCCGGGCCAACCGCTCTGGTATGCGATCGTGCTCGCGGCGCTGATCGGGGTCTACACGCTGGTCGGGTTCGAGGCCGCTGCCGACATGGGAGAGGAGACGGTCAACGCCCGAAGGACGATTCCGCGGGCGATCGTCTTGTCCGTCGTCATCTCCAGCGTCCTGGGCATGCTCACTCTGATCGGCTTCACCTTGGCCATCCCAGATCTGGCCTCGGTTTCGGCCTCACCTGTTCCGCTGGCGGACATCATCTTCTACTGGCTCGGCGAAACCTTGACCAAGGTGCTGTTGCTGGTCGTGGCGTTCTCGATGTTCGCCCTCACCGTGGTAGCCGCGGCGGCCAGCGCCCGGCTGATCTTCGCGATGGCGCGGGACAACCTGTTGCCCGGCTCGACGGCGCTGCGTCGGATCAATCCCAGTACCAAGACACCGGTCGTTGCCCTGCTCGTGTCCCTGGTGATCTGCCTGGCGTTGATGTTCTACGGGTACGCCAACGGCAACGCCTTCGGCACCCTGGTCGGCGCCGCCACGCTGCTTCCGTACCTCGTGTACTTGCTCACGGTGGTCGCCTATGGGCTTCGGCGGCGCCAGATGGACGCCATGCCCGAGGCGTTCAGCCTCGGCCGGTGGGCCACTCCGGTCTTCGTTGCCGCACTCATCTGGCTGATCGCGGTTCTGCTCGCCCTGATCCTGCCCGCGGAGTTCCGCAACGCCACCTATGTGGCGCTGGGCGTGCTGGCAGTGGCCGCTCTCTGGTACGTCGTCGGGTTGCATCGACGGCTGAGCAACGGCACGGCCGGAGCGAGGACCTTGACCGCAGCCGGTGCTTCACGCGCTCGCGACACCGATCCGCGCGCCGGCGACAGCCATCCAGGCACCAAGCCTCCGTGACCACGGGTTCCACGTGGCGCAACTGGGCCGGAAACCAGGTAGCTCACCCGGACCGGGTCGTTGCTCCTAGAGACATCGGGGAGCTTGCCGACCTGGTGAAGGCAGCCGAAGGCGACGGTTCACAGGTCAAGGCGATTGGTTCTGGTCATTCGTTCACCGGTATCGGGGTGACCGACGGCATTCAGGTGCGACTCGACCGGCTCGCCAACCTGGTCTCCGCTGACCGGTCCACCGGCCTGGTCACGGTCGAAGCCGGCATGCCGCTGCATCGGCTGAACGGCGAGCTGGCCGAACGTGGACTCGCGCTGAGCAATCTCGGCGACATCGATCGGCAGACGGTCGCCGGCGCCATCTCCACCGGGACCCACGGCACCGGTCAGCGCCTGGGCGGCCTGGGCGCCCAGGTCTGGGCGCTGGAGATCGTGCTCGCCGACGGCTCGGTGGTCACCTGCAGCGCCACCGAGCGCCCCGAGTTGTTCAGCGCGGCGCGGGTCGGGCTCGGCGCCCTGGGGATTCTGGCCACCGTGACCCTGCAGGCCGAGCCAGCTTTCGCCTTGCAGGCCCAGGAACGTCCGATGCCACTTTTGGAAGTCCTTGGCGATCTCGATGCGCTGGTGGCCGACAACGACCATTTCGAGTTCTTCTGGTTTCCGCACACGGACACGACGTTGACCAAGTGCAACAATCGGCTGCCCGCCGGCACACCGCTGCACCCCCTTGGCCGGCGCCAGTCCCTTGTCCAGGACGAGCTGTTCAACAACGGCGTCTTCGGGCTCACGTGTCGGCTGGGCCGCCTGCGCCCGGCCCTGATCCCTCGGATCAATGCGGTCACCGCGGGCTCGCTGGGACGCCGCACGTACACCGACGCCTCGTACAAGGTCTTCGTCTCCACTCGACGGGTGCGCTTCGTCGAGATGGAGTACGGCGTGCCGGCCGAGGCGGTCCGAGCCGCCATCGACGGCATCCGGCGGGTGATCGACTTGCACGACCTGCGGGTGTCGTTTCCGGTCGAGGTCCGATTCACCGCCGCTGACGACATCCCGCTGTCCACAGCGTCGGGTCGTGCCTCGGCCTATCTCGCGGTGCACATGTACGAAGGGCAGCCGTACGAGAAGTACTTCCGCGCGGTCGAGGCCGTGATGAGAGAACTGGACGGTCGGCCGCACTGGGGGAAGGTGCACTACCAGGACGCGGACTCCATCGCTGCTCGCTACCCGCGCTTCCACGAGTTTCTCGCGGTTCGGGACACCGTCGATCCGCGCGGCCGGTTCGCCAACGCCTACCTCGACCGTGTTCTCGGGAGTAGGACCTAGCCTGGTACGCCGCCCGCGTGCTCGAAGTCGATCGAGGAATATGCGCGCAGTTTCTCCAGGCGGTGCCAGCTCTCGATCTGGCGGATAGTGCCCGACCGGGAGCGCATGACCAGGGATTGGGTCGTGGCCCCGCCGGACCGGAAGTGCACGCCCCGGAGCAGGTCGCCGTCGGTGATACCCGTGGCGACGAAGAAGACGTTGTCACCACTGACCAGGTCGTCGTTGTGCAACACCCGGTCGAGGTCATGACCGGCGTCGAGGGCCTTGCGCCGTTCCTCGTCGTCGCGAGGCCAGAGGCGGGCCTGCATCTCCCCGCCCATGCACTTGAGGGCGCAGGCGGTGATGATGCCCTCCGGTGTACCGCCGATGCCCATCAGCATGTCGACGCCGGTGGATTCCCGAGCGGCCGAGATAGCTCCGGCCACATCGCCGTCGGAGATGAAGTGGATCCGCGCGCCGGCCTCGCGGACCTCCTGAACGAGCGAGTCGTGCCGCGGTCGGGCGAGTATGCAGACCGTGACATCGGCGACATCGCTGTTCTTGGCCTTCGCCACGCGGCGAATGTTCTCGGCCACCGGAGCGGTGATGTCCACCACGCCAACCGCATCCGGTCCGACGGCGAGTTTCTCCATGTAGAAGACGGCCGACGGGTCGTACATCGCGCCTCGCTCGGCCACCGCGAGCACGGCGATGGCGTTGGGCATTCCGTCGGCCATCAACGTGGTGCCGTCGATCGGGTCGACAGCGACGTCGCAGAACGGGCCGGTGCCGTCCCCAACGTGCTCGCCGTTGTAGAGCATCGGGGCCTGGTCCTTCTCGCCCTCGCCGATGACGACGATGCCGTTCATCGAAACGGTGCCGATGAGCTTGCGCATCGCATCCACCGCGGCGCCGTCCCCGCCGTTCTTGTCGCCGCGCCCAACCCACCGACCGGCTGACATCGCCGCAGCCTCGGTCACCCGTACGAGTTCCATCGCGAGGTTGCGATCGGGGGCGGGCATCTCGCCGGGAACGGGTGCTGGCGCGGGTTCGGGCATGGGCGGCTCCCTGGGTTGCCCTCTGGCCTGGGGCTGCTGCAATCCTAGTGACATGGCAGCGGAGCCCACGGTCGCGCCGTCGGGCAGGCTCGCGAAGCTGACCGCGGCAAACATGCTGCGTTCGATGCTGCCGCTCGTGGTGATGGTGTTGGCGTTGGCCTACTTCTGTTCTCCGCAGGTCACGGATCCGGTCCTTGAGATCGACCCGTCCAACTCGATCAGGTACGCCGCCTCCCTCGCCCTTGTCGCACTTCCCGTACCGGACCTGGCCGAGACCTGGCGCCCGACCAGTGCGGAGGTCGACGCCCCGGCAGACGGACAGCCCAGTCTGGTCACGCTCACGATCGGCTACCTCACTCCGGCGCAGAACTTCGCCCGGTACGTCGTGAGCACCGATCCAACCGCCGCGCTGATCGAGAGCCTGCTGCAGGGCGCGGACCCAGGCGCAGCGCTCACGATCGCCGGGCAAGCCTGGGAGGAGTTCAGCACCAGCCGGAACGAGCGGCTCTACCTGTCGGGCACCGGTGACCTGCGACTCCTGGTCACCGGCAGCGCGAGCCAGGACGAACTCCGCACCCTGGCCGCGTCGCTGACCCTCTACCGCGGCTGACCCTTCGAGCAAAGCCGGGACGTTATGCGCATAACATCCCGAAACCCTGCCGGATTACGGACGTTATGCGCATAACGTCCCCGAGGGGTCAGGGGTCGGTGGGGGTGCTCCTGGCCGTTTCCAGACGCTCCCGCGCGTTGTCCAGCCAGCCCTGGCAGATCGCTGCCAGCACCTCCCCGCGTTCCCACAAGGTCAGCGCCTGCTCCAGAGTCTGACCACCGCCTTCGAGAGCAACCACGATGGCGGCGAGTTCGTCACGGGCTGACTCGTAGCCGGGGGTCTCGTCGGCGGTGCTGGCTGCGCTCACTTCGGCCATTGTCGGTCCGGCACGGCTGTGGTTGCCCGGGCACGGCCGGTCGGGGACGCTGCACCGGCGGTCGGGGACGCTGCACGGCCGGTCGGGGACGCTGCACGCGCCTGCAGCGAACCGCCGGCGACGCGGATGTGCAGCCGTTGGCCGTCGCTGACGGCGGCGGGTTCACGGACGACCTCGCCGCCGTCAGCGGTTACCACGGCATACCCCCGCGACAGGGTGGCCGCCGGCGACAGCGCCACGATCCGGGCCCGGGTGTGGTCCAGATCGACCTGTCCCTGAGCGAGTTGGCTGGCCAGTTGCCGCCGGGCGCGAGCCCGTAGGGCCTGCATGGCCTGCCACCGGTCTTCGAGCAAGCTCTCGGGGTCGCCAAGTGCGCGATGACGTCGGATTCCGGTCAGCCACTGCACCTCGTGGGCGACGCGACGGGAAAGGCTGCTGTAGGCGGCATGGCGCGACCGGGCCAGCCCGGCCTGCTCGGCGGCCAGGTCCGGAACGACCCTGAGACCAGCGTCGGTCGGCGTGGACGCCCGGACATCTGCGACGTAGTCGATCAGGGCACTGTCCGATTCGTGCCCGATGGCGCTGACCACCGGCGTACGGCAGGCTGCGACGGCCCGGCAGAGTCCCTCGTCGCTGAACGGGAGCAGATCCTCGACCGAGCCGCCTCCTCGGGCAATGACGATCACCGTCACGTCCGGGTCGCGGTCGAGCAGGTGCAGGCCGTCGATGACCGAGCGCGCCGCAGTCGGACCCTGCACAGCGCAGGCATGGGTCGCGAAAAGTACTGCAGGCCAACGCCGCCGCGCGTTCTCGACGACATCATGTTCAGCCGCACTCCCGCGTCCGGTCACCAGTCCGACGACCACCGGCAGGAACGGCAGCGGTTTCTTCCGGCCCACGTCGAACAATCCCTCGGCGGCCAGGAGCTGTCGAAGCCGCTCGATCCGGGCCAGCAGGTCACCGATGCCGACCGCGCGAATGTCACTGGCGCGCAATGACAATGTTCCTCGGGCTGGGTAGAAGTCCGCTCGTGCGCGGACGATGATGCGTGCCCCGTCGGCCAAGGGCACAGGCAGCGTCTCGATCAGCTCCCGCCGGCACGTGACCGACAACGACATATCCGCAGCCGGGTCGCGTAGTACGAGGAAAACCGTCGCTGCGCCTGGACGCCGGCTGATCTGGGCGACCTGTCCCTCGACCCAGACCTCACCCAGCCTGCCGATCCAATCGGTGAGCTTGCGCGACACGGTGCGGACCGGCCAAGGGTGGTCGGCCGTCGATGGCGCGGTCATCGAACGGTCCGCGCCTCAGCCCTGCTCGCGACTGCGGTTGAGTCGGTTCTCGAGCATGGTGAGGTACGGGGCACGGGCGCGTTGGGCGCGCTCATAACGCAGGATGCGGTCCAGGGTGCCGGCATCGAAGGTACGCAGGCGGGCCCGCAGTTGGGCGAGGGTAAAGGCGTCATAGCCCGGCACCGGTGCGCTCGATGACGCGTGACCATTCGATGTGTTGTCCCCCCGCGACGTGATGTCACCCAACGTGTCGAAGGCGACCGGCGCGACGACTGACGCAGCCGATTCCACGCCGGCCGATTCGACCCCGGGCGTAGAAGAGGGGTCGTCGGCCAGCTCGAACGCCGACGGCGCATGCCCCATCCGGCTGGCGGCGGATGGCTTACCCGACGGCTGGGGGCGGTGCGTGGCCGGTAACGGAGGCAGTGCCACGGCAGATGTGGCGAACGTGGACATGTCGTCAGCTGCTGTGACGTCGACACCGATGTCTTCGGTGACCGCGCCAGCCACGCCGACGACGTCGTCGTCGAAGGTCGCCCAGGCCGGATCGGCTTCTCCGGTCCGGCTGATCTGGGTGAGGATTTCATCGCCCTTGACGACCAGGCCGGCATAGCGCTGCTGCAGTCGCAACGACGTCTGCATCGCAAGCCCCGCCACCTTCACCGGCAGCCCGGTGATGGCGGAGGGCAACTGCCGTGCCTGGTCCAGCACGGTGGCGGCCAGGCCCGCTGCGGCGCGGATCGGTTCGGGGATGTCCACAGAGCGGCCATGCGTTGCCGGGGGTTCGGGTTGGCTGGGATCAGGCGGCATCCCCCTAGCCTGCCACGCGAAGTCCAGCCCTTGGAGCCCGCGCCGGGGTACGTATGCTGGCTTCGGTGAGCCAGCCGCGCAAGCGTGTCCTGTTGGCCGACCCCCGCGGCTACTGCGCTGGGGTCGATCGTGCGGTCGTGGCTGTCGAGAAGGCGTTGGAAGCCCACGGGGCCCCCGTCTACGTTCGCAAGCAGATCGTGCACAACGTGCACGTCGTGCGCACGCTCGAGGCGCGGGGTGCAATCTTCGTCGAGCAGACCGACGAGGTCCCCGAAGGAGCACTGCTTGTTTTCAGCGCGCACGGAGTCTCGCCCGCAGTGCGCCAAGAGGCCCGGGACCGGCAGCTGCGGACGATCGATGCGACCTGCCCGCTGGTGACCAAGGTGCACAAGGAAGCGACTCGATTCGCTCGTGAGGGCTTCGACATCCTGCTGATCGGCCATCGCGGCCACGAGGAGGTCGAAGGCACCTCTGGCGAGGCACCCGATCGCATCCAGGTCGTCGACGGGCCCGATGACATCGCCAATGTGACCGTACGAGACCCCGAGCGCGTTGTCTGGCTGTCTCAGACGACGCTGTCGGTCGACGAGACCGTCGAGACCGTCGAGCAACTCAAAGAGCGCTTCCCGGGGATGTCAGCACCGCCCAGCGACGACATCTGTTACGCGACCCAGAACCGGCAGCAGGCCGTCAAGCAGATGGCCGGCGAATGCGATCTGGTCATCGTGGTCGGGTCGACGAACTCGTCGAACTCCGTGCGGTTGGTCGAAGTTGCCCTGGATGCCGGGGCCCGCGCGTCGCATCTCGTCGACTTTGCCGAGGAGATCGACCCGGCCTGGCTCCACGCCGTGCAGACCGTCGGTGTGACCAGCGGTGCGTCGGTGCCCGAGACTCTCGTCCAGCAGGTCCTGGCCTGGCTCGCCGAGCGTGAGTACACCGACGTCGAGCGGGTCGTAGCCGCCGAGGAGAAGGTCGTGTTCGCGTTGCCGCACGAACTCAAGAAAAGCATCGCCACAGCAGCATCCGACCGGCGTTGAGTCGCTTACCTTCGATCCCGGCAGCTGCCTGGTCCGTTGTCATGCAAGGGGAGCTGGCGGCTCAGCGGTGCCGGGCGGTCCGGTAGCCGAAGACCAGAAGTCCGATGGCGGTGGCAATGCCCATCGCGGGGAAGCCCCGCACCAGCAGCGAGGCCAGCACGGTGGGGGTGAACTTCAGCGTTGGTGCCAGGACGATCTCCAGCGCGGCGACCAACGCGTACACCAACGGCGGCGCGACCACGATCGTCGCGATATCGCTGCGTCGCACCCAGAGGCCAGCAAGCAGGGTCGATCCGGCCAGCGCGATCAACGTCAGGGTGCGCAGCCCGATACCCAGCAAGGATTCGAGCGTGGCAACCACGAGGGTCACCATGAAGATGAATGCGACGGCGCCCAGCCCGGTCAGGGTGAATGGACGGGCAGTACCTGGTATGGCCACGGATCTGGCGCCCCGGGCCACCGGCTGTCTCCCCTCGTTCGACTCCTGCCGCCGGCGCATCGGGCGTTGGGCGGCGACCTCAGCCTACGGTCCCGGTTGCTCACGCCGTGTGCGCTGCTTGGTCCGGCGCGGTGCCCGGGACTCGTCTGGGGCCGGGATCCTCGACACCCATGCGGCGGAAGGGGTCGGTGGCTGGCTCACGCACTGCGGTCGTGACCTGTCTCGGGCCGGCGATCGGGCTGTCGTTGACGCCGAGTTCGCTGAACCGTCGAGCCGAGACCAGCACGCTTCGCTCGTACGAGCCGACCGTGTCGTTGTAGTGCCCGACGGCGCTACCCAGGGCGGATCCCAGCTTGACCAGGTGATCTGAGAATCGGACGAGGCGACCATGCAGAGTGCGGCCCAGATCGAGCACCTCAGCTGTGTTGGCGGCAAGCACCTCCTGCCGCCAGGTATGGGCCACCGTCCGCAACAGGGCGAGCAGCGTTGCCGGAGTCGCGATGACGACGTCGCGGGTGAACCCGTACTCGAGCAGGCCGTGATCGGTATCCAGCGCGGCGGCAAGAAAGGCATCGGAGGGCAGGAACAGCACCACGAACTCCGGCGTCCCCGGGATGTGCCGCAGGTAGTCACGGGTGGCCAGACGCTCGACATGCTGGCGTACCTGTCGCGCGTGCGCGATCATGCCGAGTCGACGCGCGGGCTCGTCGGTCGCGTGCACGGCGTCGAGGAAGGCAGCCAACGGGACCTTGGCATCGACGATGATCTGTCGGCCCGCTGTGAGCTGGATCAGCATGTCCGGGCGATGTCGGCCCTCGGTATCGGTGCGGTTGGGCTGCTCGACGAAGTCGCAGTGCGCCAGCATCCCGGACAACTCCACGACGCGGCGTAGCTGCATTTCTCCCCATCGGCCGCGTACGTGTGGCATCCGCAGGGCTGTCACCAGCGCGGCCGTCTCGGCACGCAGTGCCTGGGACGTCTCTCCCATCTGCAGGACCTGGGCACGCAACTCGCCATGTGCCTGCGCCCGGTCGCGATCCAGGGCGATCAGGTGGTCGTGCAACTGGTCCAGCGCTTGTGCGGTGTCCTCACCCGTCCAGGCCGGCTCCGCCTGCTCGGCTCGCTTGAACCGCCAGACGATCAGGCCGGTCAGCCCGAGCCCGAGGACGGCGCCGAGCAGGAGCCCGAATGCCAGTGCGGTGAGGTCCATGCCGTCGAGCCTGCCCAAGGGGTACGACATTCCTGATCATCGCCACGCCCGACAAGCCGGTTCGCTACACAACCTCCCCTTTGCGGCATCCCAAAGTGGAGGTTGGGTAGCGAACCGGCCGGTCGGGCGTGCGATGATCAGGAATGTCGTACCCATTGGGCAGGCTCGTCGGCATGGACCTCACCGCACTCTCGCTCGGCCTGGTGTTCGGCGTCGTGCTCGGTCTCGGTCTGGCCGGCCTGATCGTCTGGTTGCTCAAGCGACCGCACACTGAGCCGGCCTGGACCGGTGAGGACACCGCGCAAGCACTGGACCAGCTGCACGACCACCTGATTGCCCTGGATCGCGACCGGGCGCAGGCACATGGAGAGCTGCGTGCCCAGGTCCTCCAGATGGGTG
>JALZIL010000071.1 GCA_030860305.1 Actinomycetota bacterium | reverse complement strand
GGATCACCACTCGGGCCTGGGCCAGCGA
This sequence comes from Actinomycetota bacterium, assembly GCA_030860305.1. The sequence continues at coordinate 3,760 of JALZIL010000071.1, read as the reverse complement.
CACCTCGCCGGCCATCAGCGCCGTTCCGGTCGACTCGAACCCTTCGCGCAGCGACTTCGCGGTGCGGACCAGCATCGAGGCCTCGGCCGGGTCCAGCTGCTGGGCCCCGTTCAGCCAGGCCCGGGTCGAGGAGGCGCCCCGCGCCCCGGCCAGCCCCCGGGCCTCGACCTCACCGATCGCCGCCAGCAGCACCGCGTCGGCCTGCGCCCGTACCCGCAACGCGGCCTCGATCCAGCTCACGACCTCAAGGTCGGCTTGGGCCCACAACCGCTGCTCGCACGCCTCGCGCAGAACCGTGCCGGCCCGATCCAGGACCGACGGCCCCGACGAAGCCAACAACGAACTCATACCACGACGCTAGACCGACCCTCTGACATTACCTGGCTGTCATCGGTCAAGCAGGACAACAACTTCCGTCACTTCCGTACCACGCCCGGCCGGCGACCGACGTCTGGAAATAGGACGTTCCGGCCACATGTCAAGTCACGGTGACGTCCGCCTCTCGCGCAGCTGGGTCAGGAGGAAGTCGGTCATGACCGCGATGCAGTGTTGCTGCACCGTGTTGTCCTCGTACACGTCGTAGTGCCCGCCTGCGAACTCGAGCAGCTGTTTGGGTTCACCAGCTCGGTCGAAGACGGCTCGCGCGACGTCGGACGGCGTGGTCGTGTCCTCGGCCGCGAGAATCATCAAAAGCGGTGTGGGGCTGATGTCCTCGACGAAGGCGCCCGGGTCGTAGCTGACGATCCGGTCGAGTGAGTGTGCGGCAATCGCGTTCTGGAAGCTCGGGTGTCGTTGTTCGTTGCGGTGGTGCCAGTCGTAGCCGGCCGCGCCGAGGATCGATTCGGTGTCCTCGGGTCCGGTGATGGCCAGCATCCGGGTCTTGCCCGTACGGGCGAAGTCGAGCCGGTCAGCCAAGGCGGTCTCCAGGAACGCCTCCCGTACCACGGATTCGGCCCGGCGCAGATATCGCCAGAGCCCGATCGCCGGGACCTGGGCGACAACCGCTTTCACCCGCCGGTCGTACGAGGCGATCCGCAGCACGTGACCTCCGGCGAAGGAGGTGCCATGAAGGGCAAGGCGATCCGGGTCGACGTACGGTTGTTCGGACAGCCAGGTCAGGGCGTTACGCAGGTCGTCGCACTGCGACTCGGGCAACACCTGTTGGCGGGGTTGCCCGTCGGACTCCCCGAGGAACCGGTAGTCGATGACCAGCACGGCCAGACCGGCGGCCGCGAACGCCTCGGCGTAGGTCGGCAGGTACATCTGCCGAACGTTGGCGAACCCGTTGCCCATGACCACCCCCGCGGATGGCACCGCAGTCGGCGGCGGCAGGTACAGGGTGGCCGCGCAGGTCAACCCCTCGCTGGGAAAACGCACGTGCTGCGCTTGACCGGTCATGCCGCTTCCCGCTGCGCCTGCTGCTCGTCGATCCATTCGGTGATGGCGAGGAAGAAGCGCGCGGGATCTTCGAAGGGCAGTCCGTGTCCGCCTGCCAGTTCCCGGTAACGGGCATTCGGGATCGCTGCTGCCAGGGCCTGCTGATGGGGCGGCGGGATGATCCGGTCATCGGCGCTGGCAAGCACCAGCGTCACCGCCTGGATTCCGGTCACCGCCGAGGCGAGGTCGATCCGGCCGTCGAGGTCGATCTGGGCAGTGATCCGGTTGTCCAGCATGGAGGTGAACCCGGCGACCATCTCGTCCAGTTGCTGCACATTGGCCGCTTGGAGCAGCGCCGGGCTCATCGCTTCCAGGATGAGGTGTCTCGCCAAGAGCCCCGAGTCGATGGCGAGCAGTCGGGACCACAGATCGAACATCAACGCCTCACGTGGCCCGGTGGTGAGCCAGCCGGCGTGCAGCACAAGGGATCTCACCTGATCCGGCTGCCGGGCTGCCACTGCGGTGGCGACGACCGCCCCGAGTGAGTGACCGACCAAGTGCCAACCTTGGTGGGCGCCAAGCGCATCCTGGACGGTGTCGATCACGGCGAACGCGAGCTGGTCGAGTTCGAGCCGGTCGGTCGGTGCCGGCGTCTTGCCCGCGCCGGGCAGGTTCGGCGCGACGACGGTGTACCGGTTGCTCAGCGACTCGATCAACGGGCCCCAGTTCGACTCTGCGTCGGCGCCGGTTCCGTGGATGAGCACCACGGGCGGTCCACTGCCGGTGACGACGCAGTCCAACGATGTGTGGGGCTGGGTGGCTGACATCTTCGTGCTCCTGTCGGGAAGTTGTCAGGCGCGGTCAGCCCGATTTCGGGCATGGCTACGCCCAACGGTGGGTGTTTGGGATGTTGTGCGGTGTTCGGAGTTAGTGGCGGGAGCCGGCTCAGGGACCCCAGTGCCCGCCGGACGTGGTGATCTTGTAGCTCACCGCCGTTGTCATAGCCAGGACGCTATGGCTTCGAGCGCGCTCGAAGTCAAGGCGCGCAATGATGGGTCTGTGTTCAGTCCCGATGAGCGAGGACGGCTGCGGGACGCGTTGGTCTCGCTGGCCGAGACCGACGAGCGCATCACGGGTGCGGCGCTCACCGGGTCGGCTGCGTTCGGTAGCGAGGACCGGTGGTCGGACATCGATCTGGCTCTCTGCGTTGCCGCAGGCGTCGATCCTGCCCAGGTGATCCGGGAGTGGACCGACCGCATGTATCAGGAGCACGGCGCGGTCCATCACGTCGATGTGCTGTGGGGTGCCGTCGTTTTCCGGGTCTTCCTGCTCACCAACACGCTGCAGGTCGACTTGGCGTTCTGGCCGGCGGCGGAGTTCGGTGCCACTGCCCCGACCTTCCAACTCCTGTTCGGAACGACCAACGAGCGACCGGTGGCACCAACTCCTAGCGCCGCTGAGCTGATCGGGATGGGTTGGCTCTATGCGCTGCATGCTCGTTCGAGCATCGAACGCGGCCGGGTGTGGCAGGCGGAGTACATGGTCAGCGGCGTACGGGATCGCGTCCTGGCGTTGGCCTGCCTACGGCACGGCGTACCCGCAGGCGAGGGCCGCGGCATGGACAGCCTGCCGCTGGAGATCACCGCCGGCCTGACCGAGGCGCTGGTCGGATCACTGGACATAGCTGAGCTTCGACGGGCCTTTCGGGTCGCCGGCGAAGCGCTGCTCACCGAGATCAGCCAGGTTGATCCCGAGCTGGCGAGCCGCCTGGCCGGACCCCTGGCCGAGCTTGCCGAGCTACCGCCCTCCTTGACCCAGCGGTACTAACTCCTGCAGCAGAGGCTGAGGTGGCTGCGCGGCGGATGTCCGTCGCGATCTCTCCGGCATTGATCGGCCGGCTCGTGTCCACCTCGAGAGTGCAGTCCATGCCCAGCGGTCTCGACGGTTCGCCCCACAGTTCGTCCCCGGTGCGGAGGTGGTCGAGGTGTCCAGCGTGGCGCCCGGCTGCTCGCGCGTGGTACCTGGCGCGGGCGATGTCGAGGGGGACCACGCAGCTGACTTCGACGAGCACACCCCGCAGCTCTGCGACCAGGGGCGCGGTGTAGTCGAACCAGGTGCTGTCCAGAACGGCGGAGGGGCAACTCCGGGCAATCCGCAGCATGACCATGACGGCGGCCCGTCCCAAGCGCTGCGACGCCTCGACGGTGTCCGGCCGGCCGAGCTCGTCAGCTAGGACCTCCTTGATGTCGTCCTTCGCCAGGATTGGAAGGCCGAGCTCGGACGCGATTGCGGTGGCCAGCGTGGTCTTTCCTGAGCCGGGCCATCCGCCGACGAGTACGAAGAGGCCGGTACCGTCGTCGTCTGGTGGGCTCATCCGATGGTG
>JALZIL010000047.1 GCA_030860305.1 Actinomycetota bacterium | reverse complement strand
GTGTCTACGTCGCACACCTCGGCCCGATCTGCGCCAACGGCATCCTGCATGCTGCGTCCGATTCCTCGGCGGGCACAGGCCTGGGCGACGGTGTGCGGGGCAGGCTGGTCCTGGTCACCGGAGGCGGCCTGATCGGTCTGCTCACCGGGTTGTTCGCGCGCCAGCACGGCGCCGCCGAGGTGCTGATCGCCGATCCCACGCTGCAGCGCCGAGCGGCCGCCGAGTGCCTCGGACTCACGGCGGTCGACGAGACCGACGACCTGCCGACCACACTCAAGCAGCGATGGCGACATGGGCCCGGTGACCGAGGAGCCGATGTGGTGTTCCAGTGCCGAGGCCGGGCGCAGAGCCTGGCGCTGGCCCTACGAGCCCTTCGCCCGCAAGGGATCGCGGTGGATCTGGCCTTCTACACCGACGGGGCCGACGCCGTACGACTCGGCGAGGAGTTCCACCACAACGGGCTCTCACTGCGTTGCGCTCAGATCGGCCGGGTTCCTCGCGGGCAAGCCCCTTTCTGGGACCGGCGGCGACTGTCCCACGAGACGATCCTGTTGCTACAGGAGCACGAGGTCGCCATCAGGAAGCACCTCGTCTCCGACGTGGTCCCGCTGGAAACGGCGCCACAACTGCTAACCGAGCTGAGCCAGCGCCGTCGCCATGTCCTGTCGGCCGTCTTCGAGACCGAGGTGGTCGGCCGGGTTTGAGGTCGGGTTGGACCAGCGGCTGCGGGCAAGGACGTCGAGGTAGAGCGCCTCATAGGCAGCCGCCATCGAGTCCGGTGAAAACCGTTGCCGGGCAACACGTTGGCAGGCGACCGGGTCAAGTTCGTCGAGTCGGTCCAGATAGCCGGCCAACTCCGCCTCGGACCGGGCGATCCAGCCGGTACTCCCGTGGTCGACCAACGAGGGAAGCACCCCACGGGCCAGCCCCACGACCGGCGTACCGAGGCTGAGCGCCTCCACCATCGCCGTACCTCCGGGCTCCTCCCACTGCAGCGGGAACAGCACGGCGCGAGCCCGGCGGATCAGATCGTCTTTGGCGCGGCCGTGGACGCTGCCGATCCAGCGGATCTGAGACCCGTCGAGATGGGGCGCGATCTTGTCGAGGAAGTACCGCACATCGGGGTAGTCGCGTACCGGTGAGGTCGGGTCGGCCAGCGCCGACTCGAGCGCTGCGGCATCCGGCAGCCCACCGACCGGACCGGCCAGCACCAACCGGTGCCCGCGGTCCTGGCACAACCGGACAGCCACGTCGCAGCCCTTCAGCGGCGTGATCCGGCCGAGGACCAGCAGGTGGTCCTCGCGTTCGGTGGGCCCGGCAGCCGGCTGATCGGTCTGGGCGACGGCGAGCGGAACGTACCCGATGGTCTGGCCAGCCAAGTTGTCCGGGGCCCGATCGATCTGTGACTGCGACACCCCGGCGAAAAAGACCCGCCCGCGGCCGTCGAAGCGGCCATAGAAGTCCGGGTGCTTGTGCAGGTCCCAGTGCAGCGTCTGCAGGATCGGCGGGCCGTCACCCAGCGCACCGAGCATGGCCGGTCCGACTACCTCCATGTGATCGTGGATGAGGTCGAAGGGACGGCCGGCATCCTGCGCCGCCCGGACGGCTCGAGCGACCGCCTGCAGGTGCGCGGGAGCGATACCGCAGGAGGCGTTGTACGGCGCTGCCAGCAACGGGAACTGACCGGTCCGGAAGGCGTAGACGAGATCGTCGACGGGTAACGAGGAATCGCCGACCGATGCCAGGACGACCCGGTGACCGCGGGCGCGGAGTTCGGGGACCAGCGTGGCCACGACGTTCTCGATGCCCCCGTAGCCTCCCGGCGGTACGGCCAGCCAGGGACCGGCGTTCATCATGATGTTGAGCGGCCGGGCGAAGGCCGCCAGTGCTCCCTGGCCGGGGTCAGGACGGTTCAGGCTCATCGGCGGTTCCGACGGTCGGTTGCCGCGGGAGCCGGCGACAGAGCCCGACTGCGCCGCGCGTACTCGGTAACCGTGATCATCGGCGGCCGATCCGAGGTGGAGACGTCCCAGTCGACGAACTCATGGCCGCCCTCGACCCGGACGAACTGGGTGAGCATCGCCGATTCCGCCGCCGCCCAGGGCGCCCACGGCGCACGGTGCAGCGCGGTCTGCAGGATCTGGCCGGCCATCCGGCCGAGCGCGGGATCTGCCTGATGGCCGTGCCGGCGGACCCCGAGGTCGGTCTGCGCGAGCGCGTCCAGGCCGGCCAGTTCCAGCAGGTCGATGAGCAGGGCGATCTCGACGCCGTACCCGGAGGCGAACGGGACCGCCTCCAGCAGAGACCGCCGTCCGGCGTACTCGCCGGACAGGGGTTGCACGAATCCGGCCAGCTGTGGCCAGATCGCATTGAGCAACGGGCGCGCGATCAACTCGGTCACCCGGCCGCCGCCCTCCGGTGCGATCCCCTGGACGGTCTGCAATGGCCGGTCGTAGAGACCCTTCACGTAGCCCACAGCCGGGTCGGTGAGCAGTGGGCCCACGAGCCCGGTGACGAAGGACGGATCGAAATCGATGAGGTCAGCGTCGAGGAATGCCACGATGTCGCCGGTGGTCGCGAACAAGGACTTCCACAGGACATCGCCCTTGCCTGGCCATCGGCCGTGCGAACGCAGGATCTCTTCCGCGCTGACGACGGTTGCCCCGGCAGCGCTGGCCACCGCCGCGGTCCGGTCCTGGGAGCCGGAGTCCATGACCACGAGTTCGTCCACCAGCGGGACGTCCTCGACGAGAGCGCTGCGGATGCGCTCGACGATCTCGCCGACCGTGCGTTCCTCGTTCAGGGCCGGTAGGACCACGCTGATCCGGTCACCGGAGCGAGCTTTGGCCTCCACGAGGCACGGCAGATCGAAGTCGGAGGTCCGAAAGGTCCGGCGTCGGAACCACGCGCGCACATCCTTCTGCATGTCACTCCTCATCCAACGGTGCCGGGGTGGCCTGAACGTGAACAGCGGACGGCGACGCGGGGTTATGGGATGACGACTTGTTGACCTCTACGAGTATCCATGCTCCGCCTTCCTTACAGTGTAAGTCCGGTTCCTGATCTCAGCGTATGCCCAGCCCTCGGGCGGCTGTCCAGCCATCGGGCCAAGTAGTTTACTCGCGGGTAGCCTCGCGCCATGACGGCCATGCACTACGACGTACTGGTCATCGGCAGTGGTTTCGGTGGGTCGGTTGCCGCCCTGCGGCTGACCGAGAAGGGTTACCGGGTCGGCGTTCTGGAGGCCGGTCGCCGCTTCGACGAGTCCAGTTACCCGAAGACCTCGTGGGACGTACGAAACTTCCTGTGGGCACCCAAACTCGGCTGCTTCGGGATCCAGCGAATCTCCCTGCTGCGCAATGCGCTGATCCTGTCCGGCGCCGGTGTGGGCGGGGGGTCACTGAACTACGCAAACACCCTCTACGAACCGCCGAGCGCCTTCTACGCGGATCCGCAGTGGGCACACATCACCGACTGGAACACCGAGCTGCGCCCGTACTACGACCAGGCCAAGCGGATGCTCGGGGTGACCACGAACCCGGTGACGACCGCGGCCGACGAGGTGCTGTTCGGGGTGGCCGACGACCTCGGTGTGGGGCACACATATTCCCCGACTCCGGTCGGGGTCTTCTTCGGCAGTCCCGGCGTCGAGGTCGAGGACCCGTACTTCGGCGGAGCCGGACCGCGCCGGTCCGGCTGCCTGAACTGTGGAGCCTGCATGACCGGCTGCCGGCACAACGCCAAGAACACCTTGACCAAGAACTATCTGTACCTCGCCGAAGGTGCTGGTGCGGAAGTGCATCCACTGACCACCGTCACCGGCCTCCGGAGCGGACGGCCAGGAGGTCGCGGTGTGGGCTTCGAGATCGAGACGGTACGGACCGGCCGCTGGGTCCGCGGTGCCGGGCAGAGGTTCACCGCCGATCAGGTCGTCCTTGCCGCCGGCGCACTGGGTACGGCCAAGCTGTTGCACCGGATGCGGGATGTGGGTGCACTGCTGGACCTCTCGCCGCGACTTGGTGTGCTGACCCGGACCAACTCCGAGGCGATCATCGGCGCACGGACCTGGGCCGCCGACAGCGACTTCTCCCGCGGGGTGGCCATCACCTCGTCGATCCACCCGGACGCCACCACCCACATCGAACCGGTGCGCTACGGAAAGGGCAGCGATGCGATGGGGCTCCTGCAGACCGTGCTGGCCGACGGCGACCAACGGGGCCCAAGGGTTCTCGCCTGGCTGCGAGAGTTGGCTCGATTGCGGGGCAAGGCATTTGGCGTGCACAACCCGAAGGGTTGGGCGCAGAAGACGATCATCCTGCTGGTCATGCAGACCCTGGACAACTCGATCACGACGTTCACCAAGCGGGGTCTGTTCGGTCGGCGGCTGTCCTCGCGACAGGGACATGGAGCGCCCAACCCGAGCTGGATCCCGGCCGGTCACGACGTCGCCCGACGGGTGGCCGAGCGGATCGGCGGGGTCCCCGGCGGGGCCTGGAACGACGTGGCGAACATTCCGATGACCGCGCACTTCATCGGCGGAGCGGCAATCGGCGGCTCGGCGCAGGCCGGCGTGCTCGATCCGTACCACCGGGTCTACGGCTATCCCGAGTTGTCCATAGTCGATGGTTCGGCGATCTCGGCGAACCTGGGCGTGAATCCGGCTCTGACGATCACCGCCCAGGCCGAGCGGGCAATCGCCATGTGGCCCAACAAGGGTGAGCCCGACCCACGACCGGCGTCCGGCACAGCGTACGAGCCGGTGCCTCCGGTGGCGCCGATCCGCCCCGCCGTACCGGCCTCGGCCCCGGCGGCCCTGCGGCTGACGATCACCCCAGTGTGACCAGCTGGGATCTCCCGCGATCATGGAGCTGGGACCGGTTTCTGAGTCGAAATCTGTTCACAGCTCCATGATCGCGACGGGCGTCGGGATCAGGGCGCAGGTGCCAGGGCCTCGTCGAGGGATTCGTTGATCTTCGCCTCGACGACACCCTTCATCGGACGGAGGAACAGCGGCAGATCGACCTGGACCCGGACGGTGGTGTCGGTGACGTCGAGTGATCCCTTCGCCGGCTCGGTGATGACGTACTGGTCGCCCGCCCAGGTACCGCTCACGCCGAAGGAGGACCGCAGATCTTCGAGCATCGGTTCGGCGCGTTGTTTGGCCTCGGCGACTCCGAGATCGTGCTCGCGGGTGATGTCGACACTTGCCATGGTCTGGGCTCGTCCCTCCGTTGAGTGGCCTGCAGGCTAACCGATTCCGTGCGGGGGCCTGGCGACTCGATCATTTCCTGCGGCGGTGCACGGCCCGCCCGATGCGACAATGGCGCGTGTGGACCCCGACTGCGCCGACATCGTCGCGGCACTGCGTGCTGCCGGCGCGAGGTTCGGTTACCTGCACGGCAGTCGCAATGACGCAACGTCGCGACCGACCAGCGATGTCGACGTCGCCGCCTGGTTCGGGAGGCGCCCGCCAGCGTCGTGGGAGGTCGCCGTACCGAGCAACGTCGACCTCCTCGTCCTGGACACCGCCCCCCTGTACCTGGCTGGTCGGGTCGCGCTACGTGGCCGCCTGCTCTTCGAGGACGACCCGGCGGCGCGCGTGCGCTGGGAGGCAGACACCCGAACCGTCTATCTCGACGAACGCCCCTACATCGACGCGATGGCCAAGGAGTACCTCAGAGCGGTGGCCGACCGTGGTCGACGCTGAACGGCTGAGCCGCCTGCTGGCTCGAGTCCGGGCGGACGTGGCCGAGCTGCGGGAGGCCGCGGATCGTGGCGGTCTGGCTCAGGACCCGATCCGTCTGCGGGCGGTCAAGTACGGCTTCGTGACGGCGATCGAAGGGTGCACCAGGGCTGCGCAGCATGTGATCTCCTCGGAGGGTCTGGGGATGCCGCAGAGCAATGCCGATGCGCTGCGATTGCTTGGCAAAAGCGGCGTGATCGGGCCGGATTTGGCCGAGGCGATCGCTCGCGCAGTGGGCTTTCGAAACGTCCTGGTGCACGAGTACGCCGACGTCGACGACTCCGTGGTGGTGGCCAACCTGAGTCTGCTTTCAGAGCTGGACGCCTTCGTGGTCCAGCTGGCCGGCTGGGCGGCGAAGAAGTGACGGGGCGGGAGTATCTGGTCTCCCGGATGCGGGGGTTCGGTACGACGATCTTCTCCGAGATGTCCGCCCTAGCGGTTCGGACCGGCTCGATCAACCTGGGCCAGGGGTTTCCGGACACCGACGGCCCGGCCGAGGTGCTCGAGGCGGCGGTGGACGCGATCCGGGCCGGGCACAACCAGTACCCGCCCGGTCGCGGGATTCCGGCGTTGCGTCAGGCGATCGCCGACCACCAGCAGCGCTACTACGGACTGAGCTACGACCCGGACCGCGAGATCCTGGTCACCGCCGGCGCGACCGAGGCGATCGCGGCCGCCACCCTCGCCCTGTGCGAGACCGGCGACGAAGTGGTCGTGCTGGAACCCACGTACGACAGCTACTCCGCCTCGATCGCCCTAGCCGGTGCGGTGATGCGGCCGGTCACCCTGCACCACCCCGAGTACCGGCTGGACGTCGACGCCGTACGGGCCGCCGTCTCGCCCCGGACCCGGCTGCTGCTGATCAACAGCCCGCACAACCCCACCGGCCGGGTCCTGGACCGAGCCGAGCTGACCGCACTCGCCGAGCTGGCGATCGAGCGGGACCTCCTCGTGCTCACCGACGAGGTATACGAACACCTCGCCTTCGACGGCGAGCACATCCCGATGGCCACCCTGCCCGGGATGCGCGACCGTACGGTCACCATCTCCTCAGCCGGAAAGACGTTCTCCTGCACCGGATGGAAGATCGGCTGGGTCTGTGCGAGTCCGGCTCTGATCGATGCGGTGGCAACGACGAAACAGTTCCTCACCTACGTCAACGGCGCCCCGTTCCAGCACGCGATCGTGGCCGGGCTGGCCCTTCCGGAGAGCCGGATCGAGTCGATCCGGACAAACCTCCGGGACCGCCGCGATCAGCTGCGCAACGGCCTGCTGGCCGCCGGACTGGACGTACACCCGTGCCAGGCCACCTACTTCCTGACCGTGGATGTGGCCTCGCTCGGCGAGAGCGACGGCCTGGCCTTCTGCCGCGCCCTGCCCGAGCGAATCGGCGTCGTGGGCGTCCCGAGCTCGGTCTTCTACGCCGAGCCGGGACCGGCTCGCTCGCTGGTGCGCTTTGCCTTCTGCAAGCAGCCGGACGTCCTCGACGAGGCGGTACGTCGGTTAGCCAAGCTGGGTACGAACGAGGTCAGGAGTCCGGCATGAAGGTCGCAGCGATCCAGCACGACATCACTTGGGAGGACAAGGATGCGAACTTCGCCCACCTCCGCCCACAGATCGCCGCTGCCGCGGACAAAGGCGCCCGACTGGTCGCGCTGACCGAGATGTTCGCCACCGGTTTCTCCATGTCGTCCACGACGCTGGCCGAGGGCCACGACGGCCCGAGCACACAGTTTCTCCGCGAACAAGCCCAGAGCCATGACATCTGGATCGGGGGCTCGATCATCCAGCGGCACCCTTCGGTCCGCCTGCCGTACAACCAGTTCGTGCTCGCCGGGCCGGCCGGGCAGGTGCACCGGTACGCCAAGCTGCACCCGTTCTCCTACGCCGGTGAGCACGAGCATTACTCGGCCGGCGCGCAGGCGATCACGGTGGACATCGGGGGCGTACGGGTCACGCCGTTCATCTGTTACGACCTACGCTTCGCCGACGTCTTCTGGGAACGAGCTGCAGCGACCGACTGCTATCTGGTGGTCGCCAACTGGCCCTCGCCGCGGCGAACACACTGGCGCAGCCTGCTCACTGCCCGGGCCATCGAGAACCAGGCCTACGTCGTCGGCGTCAACCGGGTCGGCAGTGGCGGCGGCAACGAGTACGCCGGCGACAGCTTGATCGTCGACCCATCGGGTGAGACCGTGGCCGATGCGGGGGCCAAGGAGCAGACGATCCTCGCCGACGTCGACCCGAGCCTGGTGGCGAAGGTCCGGTCGGACTTCCCATTCCTGGCCGATCGGCGCGGTTGAGCCCTCGGGTGAGCCGCGCGGGTGAGCCCTCGATAGTGGCGCCGGTAGCTGGACGTACGGTGGGGCGCATGACGCAATCGAGCAGTTCCGAGGCGCAGGCCGATCAGGCGGGGACGGGCGGCTGGCAGGGACCCAACGCCGCTCAGATGCCAGTGAACGTTCCTGAGGACGGCGGGCCCGCTGTGGGCGAGGGGATGGTCAACACCGGGCAGCCCGGCGACCCGACCGCCGAGAAGGACCCTGATGACTGGGTGACCGGTGACGAGCCGGCCACCGGCGCGCAGCTCAGCTACTTGGAGACCTTGGCCCGCAAGTCCGGCCGCGACGTTCCCGATCGGCTCACCAAGGCCGACGCTTCGCGGCTGATCGACGAACTCCAGGCGGGGTCCAGCAAGTCCCCGTGATGCACCATGACCAGATGGCCAGCCAAGCCCTGAGCTGACCCTGGTCTGCACATCCATTACACTCGGCGGGCCCCAATGGTGCGCGAGCCCCCATCGTCTAGTGGTCCAGGACGCCGCCCTTTCAAGGCGGTAGCACGGGTTCGAATCCCGTTGGGGGTACGTACAGCACGC
>JALZIL010000036.1 GCA_030860305.1 Actinomycetota bacterium | reverse complement strand
ACGACCTCGTTGGCCTTGACGCCGGCGTACAGCTTGGCCATCGAGGACGTGTGCCGGTTGTCCTGGCCCTGCTGCATCTGCCAGGCGGCATGCAGGGTCAGCCACTTCATCGCCTCGATCTCCACGGCGGAGTCGGCGATCATCCACTGGATGGCCTGGCGTTGGGCCAGCGGGTGGCCAAAGGTCAAGCGGGTGTTGGCGTAGTCCAAGGCGAACTGGAGCAGACGCTCGCTGGCGCCCACGGCCCGCGCCGGGAGGATGAACCGTCCAGCGTTGATCCACTCCATCGCGAGGGTGAAGCCCTGACCGATCTCGCCGAGGATGTTCTGCTCCGGTACGGCGACATCGTCGAAGACCAGCCCGGCCGGCCCCCATTCGCCCATGGTGTCGATCGGCTCGGACTTCCAGCCCATGTCCCGGTCGACCAGGAACGCGGTCACGCCACCGTCGGCGCCCAACTCCCTGTCCGTGACCGCGAAGACCATCGTGAAGTCGGCGTCGTTGCCGCGGGTGATGAACGTCTTCTCGCCGCGGATGATCCAGGCATCGCCCTCCTTCCGGGCCGACGTCGTGATCGCCTTGGCATCCGACCCGGCACCGGGTTCGGTGATCGCGAAGCAGGAGATCTTGTCCCCGGCGATGACCGGCAGGAGGTAGCTCTCGGCCTGCTCGGGCGAGCAGTGATAGAGGATGTTGTCGGCGTATCCACCGAGATAGAACGGTACGAACGTCCGCGCCAGCTCCAGGCTGATCAGCGCAGTCATCACCGGGCCCAAGCCCATACCGCCGTACTCCTCGGGGGTGTTGATCCCCCAGAAGCCGACCTGCTTCGCCTTGTGCTGCAACGCTTTCAGAGTGGTCCGGTCGACCCCGACCCGGCCGGCGCGCTCGTTGCGCAGGCACTCCGCTTCCAGAGGCATTACCTCACGCTTGACGAAATCGCGCACCGTGTCGCGGATCGCCCGCTCTTCCTCGGTCAGTCCGAAGTCCATGGGTCGACGTTACCGCCCGTCGGCGTCGAAGTCCTCGACCAGCCGCGTCGGCGCCCGCGACCGCCAAGCCGCCGTCAACAGGTCCAGGAGTTCGTCACCGTCGATGTGATCCAGCCGGACGAGGACGCTGCTGTACCCGTCGTAATGCGGTGTGGTGAAGAACTTCTCCGGTTCCGAGGCGATCAGGGCCTCCTTCTCGCCGACGTCGGCGCACCACAGCATCAGGACCCCGGGTTGTTCGTGCAAGCGAGCGAATCCCTTAGTGCGCACCCGAAATCCCGGCATGCCGTACGAGGACTTCTCGTTGGTCTCGGGCAACGACAGCGCCGCCGTACGGACGTCGTCCTCGGAGACCATGCCGTCATTGTGGCCGTTCTCGCCCCATCCGGCCGCGCCCCTTGGTGGCGGTTTCCGTGGAAACCGCCAGGAGTGGGGCCCCGGAGCGTTGGGCCCGGCGTGTGATCGACTGCCCTGGTGGCTGCACCGACTCGGCGCTCGTTGGCTGTTGCCGGCGCTCCGGCGGTCTTCGTGCTGTTGTGGAGCACCGGGTTCATCGGGGCGAAGTACGGCCTTCCGTACGCCGAGCCGTTCACCTTCCTCGCTCTCAGGCTGCTGATCGCCAGTGCGTTGCTGTGGCTGATCGTCGCGGTCACCCGCTCGGATCGGCCGCGCACCCGGGTGCAATGGGGCCGTTCCGCGGTGACCGGCGTCCTGCTGCACGCCGGCTATCTCGGCGGCGTCTTCTGGGCAATCGACAACGGCCTGCCCTCCGGGGTGTCAGCCGTGATCGTCAGCCTGCAGCCGGTGGTGGTTGCGGCGCTGGCGAATCGGCTGCTCGGCGAGCGGCTGAGTCGGTGGCAGTGGGTCGGGCTGGTGCTCGGTGTGATCGGGGTGGTGCTCGTTCTTGCACCGGGCCTGCTCGATGCCGGCCGGTCAGCCGACTTCCCGCCCTGGGGCATCGTGGCCTGCTTGGTCGCCTTGGCCGCCGGTACGGCAGGGACGATTCATCAGAAACGGCACGGCGACGGCATTCCGTTGGCCAGCGGTACGGCGGTGCAGTACCTCGCCGCCGCGGCGGTGGTCGCGGTCCTGTCGCTGAGCTTCGAGACCC
>JALZIL010000034.1 GCA_030860305.1 Actinomycetota bacterium | reverse complement strand
TACAACAAGGTCATGGGCTTCGTGAACATGGCCGAGTTCATCGGCGACGACATCGCCACTGACTACTCGGCGCTGATGTCCAAGGTCGTGGCCAACGGCAACCACCGGGTCAAGTTCCCCCTCAACGAGCCGGCCATCGCCAAGAAGAAGTCCCAGATCGACGAGTTCTTGGAGTTCTACGGGGGTCCGGGTGTCCAGCATCTCGCGTTGGCCACCAACGACATCCTTCGTACGGTCGATGCGATGCGAGCCGAGGGCGTGGAGTTCCTGGTCACACCGGACTCGTACTACGAGGACCCCGAGCTACGGGAGCGGATCGGCAAGGTACGGGTGCCGGTCGATGAACTCCAGAAGCGAGGCATCCTGGTCGACCGCGACGAGGACGGCTACCTGCTGCAGATCTTCACCAAGCCGATCGGTGACCGGCCGACGGTCTTCTTCGAGCTGATCGAGCGGCACGGTTCGCTCGGCTTCGGCAAAGGCAACTTCAAGGCACTGTTCGAGGCCATCGAGCGCGAACAAGAGGCACGCGGCAATCTCTGACCCAGAGGCCAGGCGGAGCCCGCTTTGGCAGTGAGTCGCTATGGCGCTGTCGCGCGATACCCGATCAGGCCGGCGTGGAGGTCCACTGTCTCGATCACCGCCCCGCGCCGGCAGAGGTCGAGCAGCTGTCTGACACCAACCACGGACACTTCAGCGCTAGCCGACCGATCGGCGATGACAGTGCTGGACAAAAACTCTCGGGCGGCGTGCCCGGTTTCGATGAGCTCCTCCCACGGTCGGTCGAGCTGTTCGACGACGAGCCGGAGAGCCGCCCGTACGGCGGGCTCGTTGCGCAGGGTGACCGAGCGCAGCAGCGTCGGATCAGTTCCGGCCACCCTCGTCAGATCGGTGAAGCTACCCGCCGCCAGCGCCCTGGCCAGCGGAGCGTAGTGCTGCGTCGATGCCGCCAGAGCCAGCGCCAGCAGGTGTGGCACCCCGCTGACCATGGCCAACGCGGTGTCGTGCTCGGCCGGTGTCAGCGCAAGCACGTCGACGCCGAGGCCGGTCAGCACCGCCGCAACCTCCAGCCAGCGGCCCAGCTGGCTGTCGCTGCTGTCCTCGTGCAGGCACAGCGCCCATCGCGCGCCGGTGAACAGATCCGCAGTGGCGGCCGGGAAGCCGGAGCGTTCGGTGCCCGCCATCGGGTGTCCGCCGATGAAGCGCTCGGCAAGCCCGGCGGCCCGCACGGCGGCGACCACCGGCCGCTTGACCGACCCGACATCGGTGATCGTCGCCTTGTCCGGTAGCGCCACGCTGGCGAGCAGGGCCGGCAGACCGTCGGTCAGCGCGGGTAGGGGCACGGCCAGGACGATCAGCTCGGCCGCGGACAGGTCCGTCGAGATGGTCAGCCCCCGTCCCGCAGCCTCGTCGCGAGTCCGAGCATCGGCGTCCCAGGCCAGGACGCCATGCCCGGCCCGCCGAGCAGCCAGCGCGAGGGATCCCCCGATCAGGCCGAGACCGACCACCGCGATCCGGGTCACCGCTGCCTTCCGTGGCCGACGACGTGTCGGACGTCGACGGAGCCGACCACCGCGATCCGGCCCCCGCTCATGGGAGTGGATCGTCTCGCCGGTAGACCCTGGCCAGGACTTCGGCCACGCGCCGACCGTCGGACTCGGCGAGCACGCTGACCCGGTAGACCGCCATCCGCCGGGTCAGGCTCAGCTCCTCGGCCTCGGACAAGAGCACCTCACCCAGAGCGCCGGCCGACAGGAACTCGGTATGCAGATCCACCGCAAGCGATTGCTTCCCGTGGCTGTTAGATGCGGCCGCGAATGCGGTGTCGGCCAACGACATCGTGGCACCACCATGCGCGACCCCATGAGCGTTGAGCGTCTCTTCGCGGACAGTCATGCGGGCCCGCGCGTACCCGGGCCTGATCTCCAGGATCTCGATGCCGAGATGGGCAGCCAGCGGGTCCTTGCGCAGGTATTCCGACAGGTCGTGCGGAAGGTCGTCTGCGTGGGCCATGATCAGACGCTATGACACCGAGGTCCTCGCTGATCAGTTCCGCACTGTCTGACTACGTCGTGGCACACACCGAACAACCCGACGAGGTGATGGCGGCACTGATCCAAGAGACCGCAGCGATGCCCGAGGTCAGCCTGCAGATCGGGCCCGATCAGGCGGCCTTCATGACCCTGCTCGCCCGATCGGTCGGTGCGCGCCGGGCGATCGAGATCGGAACGTTCACCGGCCTGTCGGCCCTGGCGGTGGGCAGAGCGTTGCCCGAAGACGGTTCGCTGTTGTGCTGTGACATCAATGCGGAGTGGACGGCGATCGGCCGCCGCTACTGGGAACTGGCCGGGATCTCCGACCGGATCGAGCTGCGGATCGGGCCAGCTGCACAAACTCTCGGGTCACTGCCCGAGGAGCCGACGTACGACTTCGCCTTTGTCGACGCAGACAAGACCGGGTACGCCGGGTACGTCGCCGCGCTGTACCCGCGGATGAGGACCAACGGACTTGTCCTGCTGGACAACACGCTACGAGCCGGCCGGGTGCTCCGGACTACCGAGACCAGTGCCGATGACGAGGCCCTCATCGTCCTGAACGACGAGCTCATCGCCGACAATCGGTGGGAGACAGTGTTACTCCCGGTTGCCGACGGCCTGACGCTGTTACGCAAGCGCTGACCAGCGGTTGCGGCGGTCGCGGCGGTCGCGGCCGGTCGTGGGCCGGTCGTCCCAAGCTGGATACCGCGTCAGTGCAGGCCGAACGTCTTGTCCCACGACTGCGGCGAGGTGAGCTCCGGCAGAGCGGCCTTGTACTGCTCGGCGAGAGCCGGCCACTCCCGGGCGGCCCGTTGGTGCAGGGCGACGCTGCGCGCGAGCATGGAGCGGAACGTCGCAGGATCGCGCTGGTACCAGGACTGAGCCGTCCCGTCCGCGGTCGTGACCAGGGCCGAGTCGTAGCGCGAGAGCATCCACCAACGCGTGTGCATGGCCGCGACCGAGGCCTCCGGCTGTACGCGCGAACTCTCCCTGATGCCGCGGAACTGTCGGAGGGTGCCGAGAGTTCCGGTGACGACGATCTCCCGCAGACTCTTCGGCAGCGCCGGGTTCTTCCCTCGCTTGGGGGGGCGTACGCGGCGGGGTGGCGGAAAGGCGTGGAGATCGCGTTCGGTGCGGGCATCGGAGAACTCAGCCCGGGTGGCCCGCACTTTGGCCAGGCTGGTGGGCAGATCGGCATGCAAACGCTGCGGACCGTCGAGCACATCTTCGAGGCCTTGTAGGCGTAGTTCGACCGCCGAATACTGCAGCGCGAGTAACTGCTTGACGTCGCCGCGCAGGCTCCATGACAGCAGGTTGCCGCCGCGGGGGTAGGGCGAGTTCAGCAGCGCAACGACCCAGCGATTGCGCTGGTGGTAGTAGGCCTGCCAGTCCGTGGTGTCGTCCTTGTCCATCCACGGGACATGCCACACGGCGGCACCGGGGAAGGTCACGGTCCGGAAGCCCGCCTTCCCGGCCCGCAGGCCGAACTCCGCGTCATCCCACTTGATGAACAGTGGCAGGCTCAACCCGATCTTGTCGATCACCTCGAGCGGGATCAGGCACATCCACCAGCCGTTGTAGTCGACGTCGAAGCGCTTGTGCATCCACGCGGTAGCCCGCAGGTTGCTCAGCGCGAAGTTGTGCGCCTGCGTGGTTCCCTCGACGGGCCCCCAGAAGAACAACCATTCCTTGACCGTCTCTGCCCAGGAGTGCAGGACCGAGCGCTCGTACATGTTGAACATGTGCCCGCCGACGATCGTCGGCTCGCGGCACTCATCGGCGAAGGCCACTGCCCGCGCGATCCCTTCCGGCTCCAGGACGATGTCGTCGTCGAGCAGCAGGACGTACCGGCTCCGTCCCGCGGCGAGCGCCTCGCGCATGCCGCGGGAGAAGCCACCCGACCCTCCGAGGTTGGCCTGGTGGATGACCCGGAGCTTTCCGTGCAGACCGGCCTCACAGTCGGCGAAGTCCGGCTGATCGACCACGTTCTGGGTGCCCTGGTCCATGACCAGGACCTCGTCGAGCAGATCCAGGAGGCCCTCGGCGGCGCCGAGTTGGCGCAATTGGGAGGCGCAGTAGTCCGGGCGGTTGTACGTCGTGATGGCGATCGTCGTCCCGCCGCGCTCGCGGCCGCTGTCGGGCACCGACCATTCCGCGGACTCGAGCAACGCCGGGGTATGCCCGGCCACCATGTCGAACCAGTACCAGCCGCCGTCCCCGAAGGGGGCCAGCGAGAGGTCGATGTCCAGCACACCGTCGGTCAGTGTCGTTGCAGCTACGCGTTCGGTGGCACCCCGGGCGTTCGAGCGATAGACGACGAGGGTCGGTGATCCGGAGGCTCGCACCGAGAGGTGCACGGTGGTGATGTCGGTCCAACGACGCCAGTACGCGGCCGGAAAGGCGTTGAAGTACGTGCCGAAGGAGATCCGCTCCCCCGCGGGCAGTTCCAGACTGCGCCTTCCGCGGATGTAGTCACTGTGCGCCGGAGTCACGAAGACCGGCGCCGGGGTCTGGTCGGTGGTGCGCGGCGTCTCCGGATCGATCCGGGTCATGGGGTTGACGCCCGTGAACGGGGTGAGGTCGATGTAGAGCGGCAGCGTGTCCAGGTCACGATCTTCCGGGAAGACCACGCGGGCGACGACGCGTCGAGGGATCCGATCGGGCGGCGTCGGCGTGCCATTGTCTCGGGAGTCGGCTGGGGGCAGCGATGGTTCTTGGGCGCTCGTGCTCATACGGGGCTAGGGTCCTCCTGCGAGCAGGCTGAACGCCACTCGTCGACAGATCTGGATATACGGTCGCCTGGCGCCCGCCTGATGGGCTCGGTCATCGACCCACCCACAGACTAGCCCAGGGGCTCTCGCCTACGACCGTTCAGGCCACTACCGTGCCCGCAGGCGGGTTGCCTCGATCGTGGCCCCAACATGTGACGGGGAGGTGGACCATGGCAGTCGCCGAGGAGGACGCCGTCGAGGGCTTCGCGATCACGGCCAGCCGAGAATCCGGTGTCTGGCGGTGCGGTGTGCTTCCGCCAGCGGTGCTGGAGAGCGTGGAGAGCTGCGTACGGGCCACGCGTCAGCAGCCCGGTGACGGCGGGGCGTTGGGCTTGGTCAACATCAGCGACGAGTTCTTCGTGGTGATCCGGGCCTCCGGCGGTGGGGACGATGTACGACTGCTGCTCTCCGATGCCACCGCGGCCCTGGAGTGGGACTTCGCCGCCGACGTGGCTCAGCGCCTGGATGAGGACGTCGACGAGGACACCGCCGACGACGAACTCTGGCCGATCGGCGACCTGGGCATTCTGGAGGACCTCGGCCTGCCCGCCGCCGAATTACGGATGATCGTGGACGACCTGGACCTCTATGCCGACGAGATGCTCGGCCTGATCGCGCGCCGGCTCGGATTTGCCGAGGAGTTCGCCCAGGCCCTGGACACCCTGCCTCGGTGACTTCCGGGGCGTACGAGCCGGCGATGCAGGTCGCCCTCGATCTCGCGGCCGCAGCTGCGAACTGGGGGGACGTACCCGTGGGCGCAGTTGTTCTGGGAGCCGACGGGTCGCTGCTGTCCTCGGCGGCCAACGAGCGCGAACGCCGCGCTGACCCGACCGCGCACGCCGAGGTGCTGGCCCTGCGGGCGGCCGCTGAGACGACCGGTTCCTGGCGGCTGACCGGGGCCATCCTGGTCGTCACGTTGGAGCCGTGCACGATGTGCGCCGGCGCCGCCGTGCTGTCCCGGGTGGCCCGGATCGTGTACGGCGCCCGCGATCCCAAGGCCGGGGCGGTCGGCTCGTTGTGGGACGTGGTCCGCGACCGGCGGCTCAATTCCCGGCCCGAGGTGATCGGCGGCGTGCGGGCCGAGGAGTCCACCCGGTTGTTGACTGCTTTCTTCGCGGAGCACCGGTAAGGGCGCTGACCCGTAGCGGGTGGGTAGTCTTTGCGGCGGTGGCGTGTCCGAGCGGCCTAAGGAGCACGCCTCGAAAGCGTGTGAGGGTTTACCCCCTCCGTGGGTTCAAATCCCACCGCCACCGCCACATGACGAAGGAGGCTTGGTGATCGATCTCCGGCCGGCAACCGACCTGGTGGGCTCGGTCGTCGAGGGTGTCAGGGACGATCAGCTCGATGACCCGACGCCCTGCGCGGACAGTTCGGTGCGGGAGTTGCTCAACCACCTGCTCGGTCTGACGATCGCGTTCCGCGATGCCGCCGGGAAGGTCGAAGGGCCCACCACATCGACGCCGCCCACCAAGGCGAGCGCCGAGCTCCCAGACGACTGGCGGGAACGGCTCCGTACGCAACTCGACGAGGTGGCGCGGGCCTTCGGTGATCCCGAGGCTTGGGATGGCATGACGATGGCTGGCGGAGTCCAGCTCCCTGGAGGGGTGGCCGGTTTGGTGGCCCTGAACGAAGTGCAGATGCACGGCTGGGATCTGGCCCGCGCCACCGGTCAGCGCTACGAGGTCGACGACGAACTGGCCGAAGCGGTGCTGCCCATCGTGACGCCGACCGGTGATGCCGCTGACGACGCCGCTCGGGAGGGGATGTTCGGTCCACCCGTCGACGCGCCGCAGGGTGCATCATTATTCGACCGGGCGTTGGGGCTTGCCGGCCGCGACCCGAACTGGACGCGCGGCTGAACCCTGACCGAGGATCGGTCGTCGGTAGAAGTCAGGACGTCTGGGTCATCCTGAACGTGTAGTACGCGACTTGCCAACCGTCCTTGTCAAGATCCCGCTCAGCGAGCACCTCGGATGTGAAGCTCTCTTCGGTTGCGAGCTGTTGCAAATAGTCCAGATCGCCTGACGTGCCGAAGAAGATCAGCAGTCGGCCACCTGGCGCGAGGTAGTGCCGGGCCTCGCGGAAGAACGTGGTCATGGCCGCATAGTTCTCGTCGGTCATCGCCACCTCGAGCAGGTCCCGCGGGGGGAACCAGCGAAACGGCGGGTCGAACACGATCAGGTCGAAGGCCCCGTCGACGTTGCTGAAGACGTCGCTCTCGCGGACGTCGAGTCGATCCTGCAGGCCGTTGCGCTCTGCGTTCCGTCGAGCCGCCTCGACGGCCAGTGGATTGATGTCGACGGCCACGACCTCGCGCGCTGTGGCGGCGGCCAGGATGGCGTTGACGCCGCAACCGGTCCCCATGTCGAGCACCCGGTCGCCATCCCGGACCTCCGCCAGCACAGCTTCACCCAGGAGCTGGGAGACACCGGTGATGGGCATGACCTCCGGCGGTACGAGCAAGCTCGTACCGAGGTAGCTGAAGGTCTGTTCGGCGCGGCCCTCGGCCTTGCCGTGGGCATACGCCTGCTCGTGCCATCGGCGGATTCGCTCGACGCGTGCCTGGTCGGCCATCGGGACATACCCGGCGGACGTGCCGGGACGCTTGGCCCGTTCACCGTCCACCACGACGATCAACTCCGACTCAAGTGGTGTTCTTCGCATCGTCGCCGTTGCGCAGACCAGTCAGCCGCTGACGTAGATGGGTCAGGTTGTGGTCGACGATGGCCCAGCCCTGCCCGGAACTGCGCTGGTGGGGGAGCGGTGACCACTCGTACAGGGCGTTGTCCAGGGCCTGCAGTTCCTCTACGAGGGGATCGGTGGCTTCGCGCCCACGCCGCTCGCTGTCGAGGGTTTGCAGGATCACGCTCAAACCTTCGAGGTAGGCCAGCACGGACTCCAGATCCTTGGTCGGAACGGTGACCTCACGACTCATGGGTCGAATCCTAGATCGACCGGTCACGCCGAACTGCTGACGTCCCGGCCCCCCACGCTCCGGCGGGGCCGGGATCGACAGCTTCAGGTCAGGCGTTGATCGCCTGACGCTTCTCCTCGGCCTGCTGGATGGTGATCTTTCGCGGCTTGGCCTTTTCGGCCACGGGGATGCGCAGGGTCAGAACGCCACCCTCGTACGAGGCCTGGACGCGTTCGGTGTCCAGGTTGTCGCCGAGGATCAGTTGCCGGCTGAAGACGCCACGCGGGCGCTCGGAAGCAATGAGTTCGTGGTCGCCGTTCAGCGGCGGGCGCTCGGCCTTGACGGTCAGGACGTTGCGCTCGACGTCCAGATCCACTGAACCGGGGTCCACGCCGGGTAGATCGAATTCGACGACGAACTCATCGCCGGCGCGCCAGGCATCCATCGGCATCACCGCGGGGCGGGAGCTTGTGCCCAGCTGGCCGAGGAACTGCTGGGAGAGCCGGTCGAGTTCACGGAACGGGTCGGTGCGCATCAACATTGGTTCCACCTCCATAGACAGTCAGTTGTCGATGCCCTATCCATCACTCGGCGGCACTGCTGATGTGTGTCCGCTGAGATAGGTTTTATATATCATGACCCACAGGTGGATGCAACACCGCTGGACTCGAGAGGGAGGTGGCTCCGTCATGACGATGCCCGGCCTCGGCTCCGATCGAGGCGTGTTCGGCATTTCCGTAGCGGCTGACCTGGTCGGGATGGGCGTCCAGAACCTGCGTCTCTATGAGCGTCGCGGCCTGCTCGAGCCCGATCGAACCGAGGGCGGCACCCGCCGGTACAGCCAGGACGACCTCGATCGACTGCTGCGGATCGGGGAGTTGCTCGATGCGGGACTCAACCTGACCGGCATCGCCGTGGTCCTCGGACTCGAGGCCGACAACGCTCAGTTGCGGGCCGAACTCGACGACCAGACGAGCTGAGCGTTCACCACCAGTGGACCCAGGTGCCGTGCGGGTGGCAGTCGGCCAGCCGGCGTACGGCTTTGCGACCTTCCCGCCAGGTGCTCAGCACGGCGACCGACGCCGTGCTGTCCGAGCCGCCGTCGGGACGCGGCGGAATGTCGAGATCCGGTACGAACTCCGGGCTCTCGAGGCTCACCCAGGACAGGTCGCGGGCCGCACCGCACTCATGAAGCACCGTGACCAGCCGTTGTCGCGACTGTGCCGGTAGATAGTTCAGCACCCAGGAGTTCTGTACGGCCAGGTGCTCGTCCTCGGACAGTTCCGCCACGATCGAGGGCAGCGTCTCGACGAGATCCCCGGCGACCACCCGAGGCGGATCGGTGCGCGCCACCTCGATCGCGGCCTGCAACCGGCGGAACCGGCCCAGCTGTTCTGGCCACACGCAGGCCAGCAGCCAGCGCACCGCCTCCTCGTCGCCCACCGAAATGGGATGAGTATCGATGCCGACCCGCGAACCGAGAGAAAGCGAGCCTGATTCCGGGAGGCGGCCGCCTCTCGACTGCGCCTCCACCAGGACGTCCCGGGCGGGGTCGCCGTACCGCGGCCCCTCGGGCGAGTACGAGTACGCCCAGCGGTCCAGCAGCAGATTGAGCCCGGCCGACGTACCGAGCTCGATCAGCCCGAGAGGTTCCCAAACCTCCTCAGCGACGACCGCCCAGGCCGGTCGGAGCACCGAGCAGCGGCCGATTTCATTCGTCTGGGTGCTTCGAGTGGCCAGCAGTTCGGATACCTCGGTACGCCGACCGAGCACGAAGTCGCGGAAGTCGACGTACGGGCCGGCGTCGGTCTCGGCGTCGGCTCGGCCACCAACGGTGGGGTACCACCGGGACAGCCGGTGGTCGGCACCGCCGAGCAACAGGTGATGGACCACCGCCAACAGGAGTACGGGCAGCCGCTGCTCGGGCGGGGCGTGGAGCAGCAGATCACGGACCTCGGCATCCTCGGCGACGGCTGAGGCGATCCGGCCGTACAGCGGCAGTGGCTGCAGCGCCTGCTCACCCCAGCTAGCGAAGCTGCCGGCGAGGTCCTCGTTCACGACGAGATCGGCTGCCGGCGTGCTCGCGGCGGGCGGCGGAGGATGAGAGATTCGAACTCTCGAGGGGTTGCCCCCAACCCGCTTTCCAAGCGAGCGCCATAGGCCACTAGGCGAATCCTCCAGGTCCGGTGAGGCCGTACAACGACAGCACGGTTCCGGCCATGGGCGAGGGTACAAGGCGGTGCTCCTCGCCTGGCTAGACTCACCATCGACCCCTCGTACGGCGTCACCCTGTGAACCTCCCCAGGGCCGGAAGGCAGCAAGGATAAGCAGGCTCTGTCGGGTGTACGAGGGGTCCTCTATTACATGACGCGCTCCGCGCGTACGCGCTCCGCGCGTACGCGCTCTGCGTTCGCTTGTTCCTCGCTGCGATGCTCGCTCTCGCACGTGACGCACTCCGAGCGTACGGCCAGCCATCGTTCACCGGGCGAAAAGCGTCAGCAGAATGAGACACCAGGTCGCCGGTGAAAATGATCCAGAGCCGCTGGCCCGCAGCACCGTCGGTGGGTACGCCCGTCCGCTCATTGCCGGTGGGGTGATGGATGGTGCAGGTAGTTGAGGCGCCATCGCCGGGTCGGGTCGATCCACTTCGGGGGCCGGAACCAGGCCCGGTGTTCGCGGATCGCGACCGTCCATTCGCCTTTCTCGATCTCGCGGTGGTGAACCGGACACAACAGGACGCCGTTCGACGGTTTGGTCAACTAGGACACGATGTGATGGGCCTGGGTCCAGGAGATCGGTCGATCGCAGCGGTCGCGCAGCTTCGGGGCAAGGTCTTCCGGTGAACAGCCGGTAGAGCCGCCCGCAGTCGAGTAGGTTGCCGTTGGCGTCGAGGACGGCGGCGAGGAACTCGGCGTCGCAGCCCAACGCTCGGGTCAGGGTGGGGGCTGATCTGCATCCCGTCATGGGTGAGCCCGAAGCCCTTCCCCCCGAGTAGTGACGTGGCGGGAATGGTCACGATGATCCGCGGCTTGACTCCGTCGCGGGCGCGCAGTGCGCCGCAGGTCAGGCCCTGCTCGCAGGCCGCGACCAGCGCATCGTCGCGGCGCTGCCCTGGGCTGCGTGGGTCGCGGATCCCGTCCGGGTCCGGTGGCGGCGGCGCGGCGGCCGCGTCCAGCCAGGCGGCCACGGTCACATAGCCCTCGGCGTCCAGAACAGCCCGCAGGATCCGCCCGGCTTGTCGCTGAACGCGGAGAGTGTGGCGGTGCGTGCCGCGGTCGACTTGGCCTCCCGGTCGACGGCGTCGGCCTCGTCGCGTTCCTGGGTGCCTTCGGGATCGACCAGCTCCGACAGCCGGCGCCCGAGGACGCCGAGCAGGACAGGGTCCAACTGGGCGCAGCAGCCGATCATGTCCGCCTCACCTCGGGCCACTAGCGGCGCATCAGCTTGCGCGCGAATCGACATCGCCGCCGCCACCCGACTGGCGACCTCATCATCGGACAGCGACCACATCGACTGCGCCGCGGCTCGACCGTGTGCCTGCCCGATCTCTGGCAGCTGAGCACCCACCGAAACCGGTCCGGTGACCTCGACTGGCTCGCTGCTCACAACTCAAAGACTATGGACAGGGTCTGACATCAATGACCCTCACAAGCCTTGCAGCCCAATCTTTCCAGAAATTTGGCGATCCACCATTGACCCGCCGGCAAGCAGTGTGACCCCCCGAGGCAGGCGAAGTTTCTTCACCCACTGAGAGTGACGGTCACCGTGACGAGCGATGAAATCAGCATGATCATCAGTGCTGACGTGGTGGTCCCTCGGAGGCCGCCTGACCAGACGAGTGTCAGCCAGGGC